>JBFKSL010000201.1:0-7718 GCA_041626995.1 Ketobacter sp.
AAACGCTTAATAGGTTGTGAAGCTATTGTCGCTTATGCCTTTGTGTGGGAGCCTGGATTTTAAACTCATTCAAGTTGCGAACGATTTCCCCAACAAGGTGATTAATTTGTTCTGATTGCTGGGGGTTTTCTGGCTGATTGGTTTGTTCAATCAGCTCATCAGCCCAGCCTTTACGAATTCGAATTCGGATTTCATCTAATAGGCGTTCCGCTCGCAATGTTCGTAGCAAAATGGCTTTTATTTCTTCCTTGTCTGGGTGGTTTAGTTGCTTCAATTTGCGCTGTGCTCCTTCAAGTTCTGCGTTAGCTTTGAAGGTTAGATCTTCAATAGGTTTTGTATTCAGTTGGAATTTGGGCTGAGTATTCAGGGCGTTAGAGTCTTGCGAATTCTCAGATAATTCGCTTTGTACTTGTATAGCGCTGGCTTGCAGCGCAGAAATTCGTTTTGCCAATGATTCTCGGCTTTGATTTAAACAACGTGCTACGTCTCCCGTAGATGCAAGGTGTTCATCTGCTTTAATATACAATATGCCATCAGCCAGCGGCTTGATGTCGTTCATTAATAGGTTCTTTTCTGTTTTAAAGCGCGCCAACTCGGTTTGGGATGTGCGTTCAGCTTCTGGCCCAGGAGGTGGGGTAGAAAGGGGCAGAGCATTCGAGTTGTGAGAGGCTGTGCTTAGCTTGAGTCCCAGGTATATTAAAGCTGCTGCTGAAATTAAAGAGAACCCCATGGCAACGTAGATCAGCAATGACAAAGAGGATTCAAGTTGATCTGAAATACTGTTGAGATGGCTTTTCAATTTGCCTTGTAACTTCTGTAACTCTGTCACCTGCTGAGACAAGTTTTCTCTTTGCTCAGAGTATCGGCCAAGAACGCTGGACACTTCCTGATTTTCCTCTATTCCGGCTAGCAAATTGGCAGCACTGCGGCGAATGGTACTGGATTTTGGTGCCCCAGCTTGGGTTGATAGACTGGAAAGCTGTTCTCTCACATAGTCAATGTCCAATGGGTGAATGGTATTATTTTGATAAAATCCGCCAATGAGTTGGTTTTCATACTGAAGAAGCGTCATAAGGGTTTGGTAAGCGGCTTCTTGGTGGGCGATTGATGGATTAAACTGAGTTAGCCCTGCAACGATGCCGTTAGCCTTGTCGATTAGAAGGTTTACCGTCTGAAAATATTGCTCTTTGCCTTGTTTTACCCGTTCCAGCGTTGACCTTGCCTGCTGAATTTCTGCTGCAATGACTGAAAATCGCTCAAAGTCTGCATTGATTTCGTTCAAATCATAATCAATATGCGAATGCAAAGGTTGTAAATTGTCTTTGATGCTACCGAGTTGAAGCTTTTGAAAAGCAGCGATATTCATATCCTGTGCAGATTTCATCTGCAGTAGTGCTTGCTCATCATCCCATAGGTGGCTGCTAAAAAAGGCCACCTTTTCCGTGCCAAATAACAGTTGATCGAGTAATTGCTGGTGGCTGAATTTTTGCTCTGATTGGCTAAAAGCGTAGGTCAGCAATACCACGACGATGGCCGCTGATAAGGTTGCGGATAATGCACTGAAAACGGTCGGTTTGTTTAACTGAGACTGCATAATTCCACCTAACTAATTTTGATATAAATAAAGACAGGAGAAGCGCAATAAAATCGCTGAATTTTTAAGTCGTCACTGTCTTAGATATAGAGATGTGTTAGGACGTAAAAAGGTGAAGAGCATGTTCAAGCAAACCTGTTTAGCTATCGGTTCAGTGAGTTTGTTATCGGCCTGTACATTATTTGCAGAGTTTGGTCAGGAGTCTGTGGAAAGGCCTCTGCGCAATGTTGCAGAGCAAGACCCTTACTGGAAGCGCTTTTATGAACTCGAGCAAGAAATTGCTCAGTTGAGAAAGAAGCTTGATGGTGGGCGTCAGGTTGCAAGTGTTGAGCAAGGAATTGATCAGTTGCCGAGCTCTACCTCATTGACCAAATCCACCACTACTCAGTCGGCAGAAGAATTCCTAACCCGCTTGCGTGGACAAGCAGATAAAGCCATTTCCACTATCGATCAGGCAATTGTGGCATTGGATCAGAAGCAGGAGGCCATTCCTCAGGAGATGATGCCACAAGAGGGAGAGTTGGTGGCTGTTCAGCAACATTCATTTGATCGAGAAGAGGCTCAACCGCAAGTAGCTATTGCAGGCTCCATTAGTAGAGATTCCAAAGGGGAGGTGGTTCAGCAGACGATTCTTACGCAACCTCGCCAGGCGGCTTACAACTATTCAGTTGTATATGTGTACCCCGAACCTCAACCTTGGAATGACATGTGGGATAAGTTGGAAGCTGCCAATGAGACGGATAAATGGCGTGGCAGTAACCCAGCCAAACCTAGCTATTTCATCTATGTTGGCGCTTATCTTCATCAAGAAGATGCGCAGCAACGCCAGCAGTCACTAATGGCTATTTTGGGTGAAGGGCCTGAGCTGAGAACAAATCTGCGCAATACCGCCATCGCCGCAAAATAATTGTGCAATTTTATGTAAAAACTTTATGTCACGCCTGTCTCTGTTAAAGAGATGTTGATTTGATGCAGGAGCATTCATCATGAAAATTAGGGGAGCCTTGTTTGTCGCTCTATTTGGGGCAGCCGCAGGAGCGAACGTTAGTTCTTTTGCGCAGGGAGCTGCTCAGTCAGAGCAGTATGACTCTGTTCGGCAGGAGTTGGAAAGCGCAAAGGCAGCGGTAGAAGAGGCCAAAGAAATTGCAGAGCAGATCGTTTTGGATGCTCAAAAAGAAGCTAATATTATTCGCCAAAATGCTGCTGTAAACGATACCCCTAATGATCTCACTCCAATTGAAATTCAAAGTACTCGCATTGCTGTAGAGATTTCAGCTGGAACCATCGAGGAAATTGCTACTGCGATCATGCCTTCAGATTGGAGAGTGCTAGTTGATATAAAAGATGCATCAATTAGCCAGAAACGTTTTCAATACGTATCCACAAAAAGCCGAGATCAAGCTTTGCGCGATCTATTAATTCCAGCTGGTTTAAAACACCAATATTTCTTTGATCTAAAAGACAGCAACGGAGCTAAAAGCCCATTGCTGGTTATTAGTGCACGATAGGGACAAGAAACATCATGAGATTTAAAATAAAGCAATTATCTGCTGCAATAATTTCCGCATCACTTGTGTCCTCTTGTGCTGTCACGCCCTATAGTGAGGAAGAAAAATACGAACCGCTGCAAACCAAACCGACTCCATTGGTGGTTGAGCGTAGTGCAACCTATATGCGAGAGGTGACTCCAGAAGAGGCGATTTTTAATCGCAAGGTGAGTTTTACCGGTAAGGTGGCGTTGATTGATGCTATTCGTAAGCAGTTAACGGGCATCAATATCGTTCCTGGTGACAAGAACGTGAAGTTGGATCAAGAAATTCGGGTTTTTGCTCAGGATATGTTGCTGGCTGATTATCTCCAATACCTTGAATCTGTGACAGGTTACGATATTGAGTACAAAAATAACGTCATTACCGTTCGATCGTTTATACAGAAAGAGTGGAACGTTGCCACATTTGCGTCCAAAAGGTCAATCGAGCTGAAAGTTGGCAGCACATTCAACCTAAACAATGTTACATCAAAAGGTGAAACTACTACTAAATCCGGTAGTGAAAGCGGCAACAAGATTGAGGGTAAAATTGAAGTTGATGAATGGGACATTATAGTTCAGAGCGCGAAAGATATTCTTAATGTGAAGGGTAAGAATGCAAAGTCTGATGAGGGTGATATGCAGCCCTATGTTCAAGCGGTGCGCTCAGTGGGAACTCTTAATGTTGGTGGGCCAGTACATCGCGTGAATGCACTGGATTCTTTTGTCTCCAATCTTATCGTTAATGGCCAGCGCCAAGTTAATATTAACGTACAGGCATATGACGTTTCTTTGAACGACGATAGAGGGGCCGGCATCGACTGGACGCAGCTGGCTACAGTCGATGGCTCTTTGAATGGAAACCCTTTAGACATAGCCTTGAATGGCATAAAAAGGGATGGTGCTTCAACAAACCTTATTAACCAGGACAATGGCTTATTCGAGTCAGCGGTGAGTTATTCTAGCGACAGCATAAAAGCAGACGCGGTTGTAAGGTTTTTAAGTCAGTTTGGCGAAGTGGAGCTTCTTAATCAACCAAACATAACAGTTAGAAATGGAAGTTATGCCTACATCTCCACGGGTGAAGAATTCACTTTTGTTGGAGAAATCGAAGTTGAAGAAGAAGATAATGGAGACGAAAAAACCACCGCTAAGTTAGATTCGGTTCGTGTGGGTGTTACGCTGGCCGTTGCTCCAAGAATTTTGGGGGATGGCCGGATAATGCTGGATATATGGCCTGTAATTAGTTCTGTTTCTGGTTTGAAAGTTTACCCGCTGGCGGGTGACTTGAAATACGAAATACCAGATGTGGCACTTAATGAGCTTTCCACAGAAGTTATCACAGAAAGTGGTAAGCCTATTCAGCTGGGTGGATTTATTCGCCGAGCAATTGAATCTAATCTGCAAGATCTGCCCTGGAAAGACAGGGTTACACAAAAAACAGTTAACCCTCTATTTCGATCAGAAAATAATAAATTGGATCGCCGCGAACTCGTGTTAACTGTAACCCCAACCATCGTGGAAGGAGTGTAGTCTGTGGTGCAATTGGCAGACTATTTAAAACGCCCGGTTACCGTACAAGGCAAAGAAGTCATATTGGTGCCGGACTTGGTGGGGCCGGTACCGATCAGCGAGCAGCACCAATATGTAGAATCTGCACCCGCTACGAATACATGTCCAGCCATTCATGTTCGAGAGTCGGATATAGAAGAAATGCGAGAGCGTTATCCGGATCACCCAGTTTATGGCATGTGGAATGTGTTCATTCTTAGTGGTTTGGTCACATTTAAGCGTACGTTACAGGTGGTGCCCGTTACAGCCGATGATGGCTATTACATTCACTGCGATTTGGGTAGGGCAGAATATTCGGGGATTTATGAAGCCGGTTTCTTTGCCGCTGATGCAGGTTTCAGCTTGGAGGAAGCGCAGGAGGTTGAAGGCGATCTGGATCAACTTGTTCTACCTGATAAAGAAGCAAAATTGGCGTCTGAGTTGCAGTTCGAGCGACATATGGCGCTACGTCAGGCTTGGTCTTATTTGGCTTTAACTGTCGTGATCGTCATAGCCGTTGCCTTTTCTACCGACTTTGTACTGGGTCATTTTTATGATCGTGAAAACCAGAAGATAAAGAGCAAAACTGCGATGCTAGAAGATTTGCAGTCTGGCCTTGCGAAGCTGCAGACCACAAGATTAACGGAAGTACCAAATAATGAACAGGCCATAGAGCAGCTTGCAGCACTGTGGGCTGTGTATCCAAATTTGGAGACTGAATCTTCGCAGTCCTTTTCGAACAGAGTGATTAGCCTGCAGGTTAAAGGTGTGAGTCAAGATCCTGCTGAACGATTTTCTTGGTTGGATACCAAGTATGACCCAAACGGCATTTGGACGCTTCAATTTAAAACCAAAGGTTCTTAAGTGTGGAATTAGCGTTATCAAAAAAAGGTTTTTGGTCTAGTTGGAGCTGGACGCACTGGCTGGTGATTGCCGCAGTGATGATTATTGCCATTAAAGAGGTATATGAGAATCAAGTGCAGCGTTTGAGGGCTTTGGATCAGAGTGATGTGGAAGTAATTGAATCCAACATTCAAGAGTTTAATACCATGGCAGAACGTTTGGCACAGCTTGAGGTGTTGCCCCCGGTTAAAGAGCAATGGCGTTATTTGCCCGCTATAGCAAACCGATATGGTCTTGAACTTAAAGTTATCAACGGGACAGCTAGAAATATGTACGAGGGGCCTTTGGTTGCGTGGAATGCTGAATTGAAAGGTCGGGTTGGATCGGTTTTTGTGGCAGCTTTAGAAATCCAAAAAACCGTACCTACTTATCTTTATCAACTTGAGGTTAAGAACGGAGAGGCCACCGTAGGCTTATCCATATTAGGAAGCGAATAGGTGAGTGTATGAAGAAGACTTCAATCGTTGCGTTGATGCTGGTCACAGGTGTTGTTCACGCAGAGTTGGATGGCTCGAAGATTCTTATGGAAGAGGCTGAGCGGGCAAAAGAAGTTCAGCGTTTGCAATATCAGGCGGAATTGTTAAAGCAAAGGGCTGAGATTGCGAAATACGTTGAGCAAATCAAGGAAAGTGGTGGTGATCTTAGTGATTTGGGTATTAACACCTCGAATCGGTCTACTCGGCCAGCTGTGAGTCCAAGTGCGTCGCCCGCAAAAAAGAAATCGGATCAGTTGCCTCAGCTTATTCATATTGAAGAAGGGCGCGCTTCTTTTGAAACCGAACAAGGCAGAGTGTCAGGGAAGGTGGGCCAAACCTTACCCGGTGGCTATAGGATCGTGTCAGTGAATATGCGTGATGGTGTGCGTTTACAGAAAAACGGAATGAAATACGATATCGATATCGCTTGGTAATTTTATATGGCCGAAAAACAAGGCTCAAGACTGCATCAACAGTTCGAACAATTGCTCCAACAGTTAACTGATCGTGGAGCAATTAACGAGCAAACATCACGAAATATACCGTTGCCTACTGACGCAGGGGAAATCGTTCCAAGGCTGTGGGAAGCCGGAATTGATGATGTGCATCTAGCCCAATCTCTTGCCGCATTATTTAAAAGGGAGCTATTCGATGGTGCTGTCAGGGATCGTGATAGCCTGATTCGTAGCAGCAATGATCGTTGTCCGTGGTTGATTGTGGATAGGGTGCTCTACGTGTCAAACCCTTATGATCGAAGCCAGATAGAACCTCTTATTCGCAGAAAAAACGACCCCAAAGATAAGCTCAAGTTTGAAAAGTTAGGCATATTGGCTATGTCTGACTTTGATTCCGAGTTAATTGTTCAGGCAAACTGCGATGTGGGAGTGGCTTCTGCGGATGTTTCTGGTGCCTGGGCGAAAGGCTTCGTTGACGAGCTTCTTAATGAAGCTATCACGCTAAAAGCAAGTGATATCCATATCAACCCTGAATCTCATGGTGGTGTTATTAAGTTTCGTGTCGATGGTCGTTGCCAAGTCTGTCGCATTCCAGGGTTGCAAACCATTGAGCGTGAGCGTTTTCGGTTGGTTGCCAACAACTTAATGGAACGTGTTGGTAAGCAAAATAATTATCTGGAGCCAACAAGTGGGTACTTGGTATTCCAGGCGGCGCATAAACAAGTAAGTATGCGCTTAGAAATGGCACCAGTAAAAATTTACTCCGAAGTTCAACCCAAGATAACAGTGCGCTTGCTGAATAATCAGCGAGGAATTAGCAAACTCGAAAGTTTGGGGCTCAGTAAAACACATGTGTCTCAGCTGCGTAGTTTAGGGCATAGAGCCAACGGCATGTTAATCGTTACTGGCCCCACAGGAAGTGGTAAATCAACTACGCTAAAAGCTCTATTGAAAGATGTTCGTGACAGCTTTCCAGAGAAAGCAATTTACAGCATAGAAGACCCAGTAGAAGACCAGTTAGACGGCATCACTTCTCTTGAAGTGACTAAGCATATGGGATTTGCCAAAGCACTACGTTCGCTGCTAAGGCACGATCCTGATGTCATCATGGTGGGCGAAATTCGAGATGCGGAGACGGCAGAGCTTGCTTTGCGAGCCAGTATGACTGGTCATTTGGTATTAACGACACTGCATACCAATGATTCTCATGG
>JBFKSL010000202.1:0-7707 GCA_041626995.1 Ketobacter sp.
CATTCACATCGATATTGGATGAGCCATCCAAAGGATCGATCAACACCACATATTTGCCTTCGCAGTTGCGGGTTTCTTCAAACTTAACAAACTGCTCTTCTTCCTCTGAAGCTATGCCACATACTACGCCACGCTGGGCCAAAGCATTCTTAAATCGCTCATTAGCATACACGTCCAGCTTTTGCTGTTGCTCCCCCTGCACGTTCTCATCACCAGCAGATCCGGTAATATCTGCCAGCCCGGCTTTATTGATCTCTCTGTGAAGAATTTTGGCAGCCAGGCGGATAGACGAGAAAAGTGACGTTAATTCGCCGCTGGCATCAGGATAATCTTTTTGGTTATCCAGAATGAATTCACCAAGAGTCTTAATAATTTCCATAAAAATTCCTGCTTAATACAAAAATGTCTGGCTACGCCTTTTTCCAGGCAGCTGCCCCAATATAAATAATCTGTAACTGGCGGGTGAGTTTCATCTCAAAATCGTTACGCGCCTGCGAGCTTGCATCTGACAAGTCCAACAACTGAATGGTGCTGTACGCCACCGTAGAAATAGTGAGATCAGCCAAGTGATCCATCATCACTGGATCTAAATTTGGCAACAAACTCATGCGCTGCAAGTCCGACACCAGCTCTTTAGCGAAGTATTGTAACTCGCTGCGAATCGCCTGCCGAATGGTATTGCTGCCACCGGTCATGGATTGCGACATAAATTGAAAGAACACCTTCTGCCGCGCGACGTATTCACAGTACTGAGCCACAGAATCACGAATGATATGGCTGGGGGAAACCCGGTTCTGACGCACCTCTCGCATTAGCTGGCGCAACACCAAACTCAGCTCATCCACCAAGTTCAACGCCAAATCATCCAGATCTTTAAAATGGCGATAGAACGCCGTTGGTACCACGCCAGCCCGCTTGGCCACTTCGCGAATACTCAAACTGGAAAAATGCTGACCTTCTTCCACCCATTGCAAAGCCGAATTCATTAAAGCTTGCCGGGTTAGTAACTTCCGTTCCTGACGGTTATTCATATTGTTATGAACCTACACCTATTCAGTGTCCGATTGTACGCTCAGAAGGCCCTTCATTTCCACAAAACCTACTGTAACAGTCGGAATTAAATGCCCACAATCACTACTCTGACCCAGTTTTAGTTTACAAGTGAACACAATATAACATTTTATATCTCACTGATTTATAAGAATATTATTTATATTCCCTACCTACAAAGAAATATATCGTTGACAGTCGTTTATTATGTGGTGCACACTTGTACACACAAGACAATGTGGAGCTACAGCTATGCACTCGCGAAACCCATCCATTTTTCAAAAAGCCAGAACCTGGTTTAACAGCAGCCTGTTCAATACCGACCTGGCCGGTGAATATTTTGAATATCTGGTGGAAGGCATTGACCCCATGTGGTCCGTGTTGGGCAGTAAAGCACGCATTAAAGAAGTGATTGAAGAAACCGCTGACACGAAAACCTGGGTAATGGAAGTGAGCGATGGTTGGAAAGGTTTTAGCGCTGGCCAACACATCCACATCACCGCCAGCATTAATGGTGTAAATCACACTCGCACCTTTACGATCTCCTCCTCGCCCCAGCAATGGCGGGAGAACAACACCATCAGCATCACCGTTAAGCGAGTGCCCAATGGCCGCGCCACAGGCTGGATGCACGAGCAATTAAAACAGGGTGACATCATTGCCATTTCTGAAGCCAGTGGCGATTTTGTGTTAGACGTCAACAACAACGACAACATTGGCTATATTGCCGCAGGTTCAGGTATCACCCCTATCATGTCGCAATTACGTTGGCTCACCTATCACAACATGCCAGCTGCAGCCACCCTGCTCTACTTTGCCAACACCGACAAAGACTTTATTTTTGGCTCACAATTGAAAGCTATGGATCAAACCAATGAACGGCTAACCGCGCATTTCGTTGCCAGCTACGAAACAGAGCAGAGCAAATACAAGCTTCCCCAAGCCCCCATTTGCTCAGACCACATTACCGCGCTTATGGAAAGCCAGCCCAAACGTATCTATATCTGCGGGCCTCACCCTTTCCGTGAAATTGCAAAGTCTTTGCTCAAGGAAGCAGGCTTTAATATGAGCCACGTGTACGAAGAAGCCTTTGGTCTGCCACCGGTAAAAGTGGAAGAAGGCCAACCGGTTACCGTTAGCTTCAGCAAAAGCGCCATTGAGAACACCACCGAAACACCCGACACCCTGCTGAACATGGCCGAGGCCGCTGGCTTAAAACCCAACGCAGGTTGCCGTATGGGTATTTGCTATACCTGCAAATGTAAAAAAACCTCTGGTCAGGTACGCAACATCGTCACCGGAGAAGTGTCTTCTTCCGATCCGGAAGACATTCAATTATGCGTATCCACCCCTGTTAGTAACGTTGAAATCGACATTTAAGGACGAGGAATCCGAACATGACTACCGCAACTCAACCCAATGTAGAAAAGCTCGAACAAGTCGATTTTCATACTGGTAACAAACGCCTTACCAAAGAGCAGTTTGAAAACCTGCAAAAAGACTTTGATGCCCTACGCGATGAAATTCGTGCCGACTTGGGGCAAAAAGATGTGGATTACATGAAAAATATCATCCGCATTCAACGCTATTTGGAAATCGCTGGCCGCACACTGATCCATTTCAGTTTTACACCGGTTCCATTTATGCTCGGCGTAGCCGCACTTTCTGTTTCCAAAATCATGAACAACATGGAAGTGGGCCACAACGTCATGCATGGTCAGTTCGACTGGACTAACGACCCGAAGCTGCATTCTTTAAGTTTTGAATGGGACACCGCCTGCGATGGCGATTCCTGGCGCCGTACTCACAACTACGAACATCACACCTTTACCAATATTGTGGGTAAAGATCGTGATTACGGTTATGCAGTATTACGCTTGTCGGACGATACACCCTGGCACCCAGCACGCAGCATTCAAACCGTTTACTTCGCGCTGCTAAGCATCTTTTTCCAATGGGGTGTTGCTCTGCATGAACTGGAAGCGGAAAAGATTTGGGATCGCACCATAAATTGGCAAGAGAAGAAGCCCTACTTGAAAAACCTCTTCAAAAAAGGTTCCAAACAGGCTTTTAAAGATTACATTTTCTTCCCTGCTTTGGCGGGCCCATTCTTCTGGAAGGTTTTACTGGGCAATGCCTTGGCAAACCTGGGTCGAAACCTATGGGCTTCCGCCATCATTTTCTGTGGTCACTTTACTGAACAGGCCCACACTTTTACCGAGGAAGAATGCGAAAACGAAACCAAGGGTGAATGGTATTACCGCCAACTGCTGGGCTCCAGTAACCTGGAAGGCAGCAAGCTTCTGCATGTCATGAGCGGACATCTGAGCTATCAAATCGAACACCATCTGTACCCCGACATTCCTGCTAACCGCTACGAAGAAATGGGGCCAAAAGTACAGGCAATTTGTGAAAAATATGGCTTGCCATACAACACCGGTCCCTTCTGGAAGCAATATGGCACCGTTCTGAAGCGAGTTTGGAAATATTCTTTTCCCACAAAAACGGCGGATGCTTAAAACCCGATGGTCTACACCACGTCTTTCAGCCACAGCAAAATGATGTTATAGATAACCGCGTATCGTTAGAGGAAAAACATCATGGGTTTACTGAACAAAGCTGAACTACTGAAAGATATGGTGCAAACCGCCATCGATAATGGTGCCAAAACCGTAGGTGAGGTGCACAAAGCCGTTGCGGATATGCCGTTTGAAGTGCTGGAACGCTCTGGCTTGTTGGACGAAGACAAACAAAAGTTAAGGGAACAGAACCAGCAGACCATCGGCGCGGTGTATGAAAAGATCCGCGAAATAAACGAAAAAGTAGGTGAGTTGGCTTCGGACATGTTTGAAACCCTGGAAGACAGCCAACACATTTCCAAGGTCATGGATGAAAATGATAAGAAATCCTAATCGGTGATCCTTTCACCGCATTTAAACCGAGCTCGACAAGCCCACGTCGTACAGCTCGGTTTTTTTATGCGCATTTTTGGCCCATTTCCATTCAATATCACTTTGCCCTCTTGGCCTAACTCCTCTATATTGGAGCGTAACGCAGTTCTATCTCTCATTGCGCACATTATTCAGAACAACAACACAAGGAAGAGAGGCTTTCCAAAATGAAAAAAGCGATTATCGGTACCGCCTTGGCATCCGGTTTACTGCTGGCTGGGCAAAATGCCATAGCCGAAGATAGTGGTTACATTGGCCTGCAATATAATATGTATACTCTAAGTGTTTCTGGAGTAGATGATTTAGAACCAGATGGCCTTGCTCTTAAGCTTGGGGGCAACCTAAACGATAACTTTCAAATCGAAACACGCCTGGGCCGCAGCTTAAGTGATGACAACATTCCTGAAGCTGCCCTGAAAATTGATGACTATATCGGCTTTTACTTAAAAGGCGGCATGGATTTCGCTAATATCGTTTTCCCCTACATTGCCGTGGGTTATACCAAGGTGGATTTCGAATTTTACGGTGATCCAGTTGCACAGACCGAATCCGACATTTCCTACGGTGTTGGCGCCGATGCCCATTTTGGCCCCTTCCAAGTGGGCGTGGAATGGATGATGTTACAAGACAAGACGGATTACGAACTGGAAAACCTCGCCGTTTCTGCCGCATGGCGCTTCTAAACAGCTGGTTTTAAGCTGCCTTTATTAAATTTAGAGAGCCGCCCTCTGGCTCTCTACCCTTCGCTTCCTCACCTATTGCAATAAAAGTTTTATTTATTCCCCAAACTCTGCTTGGGTACAATGACATCAGCCCCTACAAACTGATATTGCCATGACCAATCAAGCTAAACCCGCAAAAGATCTGAAACACCGCTTAGCGCCAGTGCTTGAACTGTTGCAAAAACAGGGTGTAGTGCAGTCGGTAACCCACCGCCAACAGCAAAACCGTGCCGAGGTGATTGAACACCTTCTCCACCGGCAACAGCAGGCCGCCATCAATCGTGAACTCAGCAAACTCAACAGCGCCGACATCGCCCATTTACTGGTTATGCTGCCGTCGGATAAGCGCCCAATCATTTGGCATGAACTTAAACCAGAGCTGGCTGGCCAGGTTCTAACGGAGCTGAACGATCCTGTTGCTGAAGACCTGGTGGAAATCACCCAGCACGAAGATTTAATGCAGATTCTTGAAACACTGGATCTGGATGAACTAACAGAAATTGCCGACTTTCTTTCCGGCGACCAATTAAGCGAAGCCAAATCCCGCCTGGAGGCCAACGAGCGCCTGTGGCTGGAAAACACCATGAGTTACCGTGAAGGCTTGGTAGGTGACAACATGAGTCGCGATAGCTTAACGGTGCTTACCAGCGATTCCATCCGCCAAGCCATGGAAAAAGTGCGCACCGCACCAGAACTTCCCCCTCAAATGGACAAGCTGTTTGTTATTAATCAGCACAAGCAATTGTGTGGAGTGATCCCATTGATATCACTCATGCGCAACGAGCCGAACCAGCTTATCCAAGACTGCATGGAAACCAATATCGTAAGTTTTTCTCCGGAAGATGACGCTGTAGATGCAGGCCAAGCCTTTGAGCGTTACGATTTAATTTCGGCACCGGTAGTGGACGAACGCAAACACGTAATTGGCCGCTTAACCGTAGAGTCGATTATGGACTACCTGCGCGAACGGGCCGAAGAGCAGGCTCTGGCGAAAGAAGGCTTAAGCGCCGACACAGATTTATTTGGCCCTATTTTTGAAGGCGCCAGAGAGCGCTGGCCTTGGTTGTGCGTTAATTTAATCACTGCATTTTTGGCCACGCGCTTTATTAGCATTTTTGAAAACACCATTGAACAACTGGTGGCGCTGGCAACCCTAATGCCCGTAGTCGCCAGCGTGGGAGGCAACACCGGCCACCAAACCGCAGCACTGGTCATTCGCAGCCTTGCTATGAACCAATTGCACCGCGACAACCTGAGTTTTATTTACCGCAAAGAATTTATCATTAGCGTACTGAATGGGCTGCTGTGGGGAACCGTGCTGGGTCTATTCTCCTGGCTACTCTACTCCCAGTTTTTACTGGGTGTGGTGATGACTTTAGCGGTCACCCTAAACCTAATATTGGCCGCGCTGATTGGCGTCACGGTTCCCATTGCGCTGGATCATTTCAATAAAGACCCAGCCATGGGCTCGTCGGTTATGCTTACCTTCGCAACCGATAGCCTCGGCTTCTTTTTGTTTCTTGGGCTAGCCTCGATTATGCTGGTTTAGGCATAGTGGATTTAAAACTCATCCACATCGAACCCCATAACATCACCGCACCCCGCCCGCACACTGGCCTGCAAGCTGTCCATTCGTGGTAACAAGCGATTAAAATAAAAGGCTCCTGTTTTACGCTTAGTTAATGAACCCACCGCCATCATCCGCAACCAAAAATACGCGTAAGTAACATAACCAACGCAATGCAAATAATCACAAGCACCTGCACCCAATTCATCCAGGTTTTGCTCACCACTTTGCATCAAGGTATCCGTTAGCTGCCATAGGGAATCCGTACGCTGTAATAAAACCTGGGCATACTCGGATAAATCACCCTCTAAATGACGAGAAGCAAATGCACGAATCTCTTGCAGAAAATCCTCTAACCATTCACCCCGATTGGAAAACACTTTTCGCTGCACCAAATCCATCGCCTGAATGCCATTGGTGCCCTCATAAATTTGCGCAATGCGCACATCTCGCACCAGCTGCTCTTGACCCCACTCACGGATATAACCATGGCCTCCAAACACCTGCTGACCCAAAATCGTACTTTCCAATCCCAAATCTGTAAAAAATGCTTTCGCTACTGGAATAAGCAAAGCCACACGAGCATCTGCCTGAGCACGCTGCTCAGCGGTTTCACCATACTTGGCCTGATCAAGTTGCATGCCTAGGTACACCGCCAGAGCGCGGCCTGCCTCGGTGGTAGCCTTCATAGTCAGCAGCATTCTGCGCACATCAGCATGAACAATAATTGGATCAGCTTGGTTAGCAGAACCAGTTGCGCGCCCCTGCAAGCGCTCTTTGGCATATTCCACCGCACTTTGATAAGAGGCCTCAGCGCAGCCAATGCCCTGAATGCCAATGGATAAGCGTTCGCAATTCATCATGGTGAACATACACTGCAAACCACGGTTTAGCTCACCCACCAAGTATCCCCGCGCGCCATCAAAATTCATCACACAGGTGGCCGAGGCCTTAATACCCATCTTGTGTTCCACTGAGCCGCAGGAAACGCCGTTTTCACCTTCCAGCTCACCCGCTTCATTGACCCAAAACTTTGGCACCAGAAACAATGAAATTCCTTTCGAACCCGCTGGTGCATCGGGCAACTTGGCTAGCACCAAATGCACAATATTTTCTGCCAAGTCGTGATCGCCGCCGGTAATAAATATTTTGGTGCCGGTTATGGAAAAAGTGCCATCGTTGTTAGGTTTGGCCTTGGATCGAATCAGGCCCAAGTCACTACCGGAATGAGGCTCGGTTAAACACATGGTG
Organism: Ketobacter sp.; assembly: GCA_041626995.1. Lineage (GTDB taxonomy): Bacteria > Pseudomonadota > Gammaproteobacteria > Pseudomonadales > Ketobacteraceae > Ketobacter. The sequence continues at coordinate 7,542 of JBFKSL010000202.1, forward strand.
CCGGTCCAGGTGCCGGCATACATCTTGGGTAGAAACTGCTGCTTTAACTCATCAGCAGCGTGCGCATCAATGGCCATACAGGCACCACTGGAAAGGGCGGGATACAAAGCGAACGAGCTGTTAGCACCGTAGCTCATTTCATCCACCAGCACAGAAATCGCTTTCG
>JBFKSL010000203.1:0-7691 GCA_041626995.1 Ketobacter sp.
CCTCTACATCACCTGCCTGGTCAACACCCTGCGACCACAGGTTGCTTGGGATACCATCGCCTTGCTCGAGTCCCTTGGTATGGCAGTGGCGGTGCCAGAGCAACAAACCTGTTGTGGTCAGCCCGGCTACAATAACGGCCACGATGTGGCCAGCTTGGCGAAACAGCAAATCATCGCGCTCGAACCCTTTGATTGGGTGGTGGTGCCGTCTGGGTCTTGTGCAGGTATGATCAAGAATCATTACCCTACATTATTTACAGGCGATGTGGTGTGGGAATCGCGGAGCGAGAACCTATCGAATAAAACGTTCGAACTCAGTGAGTTTTTAGTTCAAAACGATTGGCGACCTGCTTTAAATACGACAGATTCTGAAAACTGGGCACACCATACCAGTTGCTCTTGCAGAAGAGATGTACGTACCCATCAGTACACCGAAGCGTTGCTACAAAACAATGGCACCGAAACAGTAGAGTTCGCGGAGCAGGAAGTCTGTTGCGGCTTTGGCGGAACCTTCTCAGAAAAATTCTCTGCCATTGCTGAGCGCATGGCCACCAACAAGCTACAACAAATTAAAGATGTCGGCACAACAAACGTTGTGTCCGCTGATTTAGGTTGCTTAATGCATTTGGAAAAAGCCGCCAAAAGCCAAGGCGATAACCTAACCTTTAAACATCTTGCCGAGATACTACAACCAGCGGCTCTGAAAAAAGAGGAAGGCTAATCAAATGCCATCCTGTCGAAGCAACGATTTTCTCCATCAAGCTGAACGGGCACTGGAAAACGAACAACTGCAAACCGCACTAAATCGTGCCAAAAGCGGGTTCGTAAACAAGCGATTAAATGCTATTCAGCTGGTAGACGATTTTGAATTTCTGAAAAGCAAGGCCCAGCAAAGCAAGAATTATGCTTTAACGAACCTAGGCCATTTACTTGAACAGTTTGAACAAAAGGTTGTTAGTTGTGGTGGTCATATCCACTGGGCGGAAACACCTGATCAACTAAACAACATCGTGTTATCAATTTGCCAGGAAAACAATGCCCAGCGCATTACAAAAGGCAAATCCATGATTAGCGAAGAAACCGGTTTAAATGTGTTTCTGGAAGAAAATGGCTTGCGCCTTATTGAAACAGATTTAGGTGAATACATTATTCAACTGGCGAAAGAGCCACCCAGCCACATCATTGCACCAGCCGTCCACAAAACACGACAACAAGTTGCCCAACTATTCGAACAGAATCATAAATTAGGCAACCGTGACCTTTCAGAAATCACCAGCTTGGTGGAAGAAGCCAGGCAAGTTCTACGCAAAGATTTTATATCTGCCGATGTGGGCATTACCGGTGCCAACGTTTTAGTGGCTGAAACCGGCTCAGTAGTGCTGGTAACCAATGAAGGCAACGGAGACCTCTCAGCAAGCTGGCCCAAAACCCATATCGTTACCGCCAGCATTGAAAAAGTGGTAGCCACTATCGAAGACGCCAGCAACATTTTGGATGTGTTAGGCCGTAGCGCCACCGGCCAGTCCATGAGCACCTACACTACTTTCTTTACAGGGCCTAAACGACATGAAGATCTGGATGGCCCTGAAAATTTTCACATCATATTGCTGGATAATGGCCGCAGCAAGTTAATGAATGGCCCATTTCAAGATATGTTGCGCTGCGTAAAATGCGGGGCTTGCCTCAATCATTGCCCCGTGTATTCCAATACAGGAGGCCACGCTTACGGCTGGGTTTATCCAGGCCCCATGGGATCTGTACTAACGCCACTCTTAAACGGCCTAGATCAAGCCAAACCGCTACCCAACGCCTCCACCTTTTGCGGGCGTTGCGAAGAAGTTTGCCCAATGGGGATTCCTTTGCCCAGCCTGTTAAGAAAACTAAGACAAGAACAACATAACAACAAGCTGGAACCGCTATTGTGGCGCATGGGACTAGGCGCATACACCCTATTGTCGCACTATCCTCGTTTATATCATTCCTCAGTGGCATTGGGACAAAAGCTGCTAATACTTACAAAACGGCTATTCCCCAAAAAAAGCCTGTCCACTGCACAAGACACACAAACTTTTATGCAGCAATGGAAAGCAAAACAGAGAAAAGCCCCATGATTTCAAGCAAACAAACAATATTAAACCGCTTGGACGGACTTCGCTCCACAGAAGGAAAAGCCAAGCCACCCAACATAACAACCATACAAAAAGGCAATATCGAACGCTTCACGGAAATCACCGCCGAAAACGCATGCGAAATAGCTTTCATTGAAAATGACGAAGCCGCGCTAAACTATGTGGCTAATTTTTTGCTTGAGAACAACCTTTCAAACCAGGCCATAGCAAGTCCAGAACTGCAATCTCGTTTTAGTAAAAACCAATTGGATCTAACATTCGGCACATCCCAAGGCAACGACACAGCAGCAATTAGCCAGGCAACAGCTGCCATAGAAGACACAGGCACACTGGTATTAAGCTCCAGCAAAAGCAGCCCAACCTTATTAAATTTTTTAAGCGACTATCACTTTGTGCTACTGAGTAAAGAGCTAATATTCAGAACCAAAACGGATTTTTGGAGTTGGCATGCAGCTAATAAACTCCCCATGCCACGTGCCATTAATTTTATTTCTGGCCCCTCAAGAACCGCCGATATCGAACAGACCATACAGCTGGGCGCCCATGGTCCTCGTCAGTTGCATATTCTTCTGATGGATTAATCCTTTAACTGAATTTCTTTAACTTCACGACGACGAACCAGCATCGCCATACTTCCACCATGCATAGGATTCATTAAGGAAACGTTATATTTATCCACGGCACTGACAACGCCTTCTCTCACTCGACCATCTTGAGTCACGATCACCACACTACGCCCCACCAACGACTCCACTTCATCAATGGAAAACACCGTTATCTGCGTAGGTAATGCCGCGCGACGAATCGAGGCAGGAGGCGCTTTGGAAATTGCCTGCAATGCACTAATGAGTTCCCGAACGGGGGCATGTTCCACCGTCCAACCTTCATCACCTTTAAATAGTTGAAGCTTAACCTGTTGTTGGCTGCCATCTACCATTTCTAACAAAGCAACAGTACGACCGCTCGGCTCATCCAAGCTGGTTTGAAAAAAAGTATCATGAAAAGCTTCCACTTTTCCTAACGCTGAACCCAAATTGTTTGTTAAATACTGTTCTGCCACATATTCAATGGTATGATTGGAATCATGACGGCGATCCACTGCGCCGTAATCCCAAACCAAATCCACATCAAACGCATCAAAATAACCCGCTACAAAACTTTGCGCTCCATCGGGCAGCTTCAAATTAATAAAGCCATCATATTGATAGTTGGTCATTTTATTGAGAGAAAACTCCATCCAGTAGCCGTAGTCATAAACTGAAATAGAAGGTGCAGGGTTGTTTTTCCTGTGCTGAATTACGTAAACCGTTGGCAGGTTCGTATGCTCAGGGGTTAAATCAAGCTCAATGATATTGGAATTAGAGATTTCCATTTCACTTAAATCCACCGCTACTTCCAGTTCATCACCGGTCTTTGATTTTGTTTTAAAACGAACAATGCCATTGTTCACCACAGCCCTATCAATTCTAAATGTTCGCTGCTCAATGTTCGCTACCGCCCTCTTCCTACCGGGCCGTAAGTAACGGGTCATTTCTGCGTCCGTTGCATACACAATAGGTTCGATAGGCAGAGGGGATTCTGCATAGGCTGGTGCAATAACATTTCTTAAGGGAGAAAGTGCTGTTTGCTCGAACTCAAAAGGGTAGGCACGGATGTAGATCGCACTAAATAAAATCAGTGCCACAAGGCTAACGCCGTGTAAAACCGCTTGAGGTTTGTACCGCCCCCAAAACTGAACATAAAAAGCGATACAACTGGGCGGAAAAAGCAGTCCCAACAAAAACCAAATATTGGCCGTTTGAAACGCAATTTTTAGATAGTTCAGTGTTAGCGCAGAAAACGCCACAACCCCGAATAGCAAAAGCGCAGATTCCATAGCTTTGGATCCAGTCCCGCTGTTAGTAGCTTATTATTGTTTTGGTTATACGATAACCAAGTCCTAGGTAAGTAGCAAGTGTGCCCGAGCCGTGGCGATGGGCTCATCTTTTTTGGCCTGCCATACCGTTACACCAATGTTGGCGATACGTCGCCCCATGCGCAGCACTTTACACTCTGCAAAACTATCCCGAAACAAGCCAGCACTGAGATAATCTATGGAAAGATCAACCACTTTAGGAAAATGGGGTTGCTCCATAGACATCAATACAATCATTATTGCAGATTGCTCTATAAAGCCACCCAATACCCCACCATGAATAGCCGGCAAAGTCGGGTTTCCGATATTGTCTTTGTTAGCTGGCAGCATAAAAATCACTTCATCGCCTGCTTTAATGCAGCTCATACCGATAGTCTTGGCGTAAGGCACACCTTTCACCAGCGTGTCAAAGTCATTGGTTTCTTTACATTTCGCCACGATTTCCTGCAAGTTCATGCACTACCCTCCGGCCTAGCTTCAGGCGACCATGGTGTTTTACTTATCCCCATACGCATAAAGTTTCCAACACAATTAGCAATGGGGTCCGCCCGGTCATCCTGATAGGCAACCCCGCGAGTGAACACCACGCTTTTGGTTTTGCGATAAGCCGTTACATAGGCAAATACATCCCTATGGGGCTGCGCGGGTTTCATATAATCGATGCGCAAATCTATAGTGGGGGTAATATCAAAATCAGGCGCCAATGCTTGAGCCACAGCCAAACCGCAAGATTGATCCATTAGACTGGTTATGGCACCACCATGAATCACCCCGGTATCAGGGTTACCAATGATCTTTTCTGAATAGGGCAGCCGCACTACCAGACCTTCCGGCGTGATTTCTACAATCTCCATGCCCAGTACCATACTGTGCTTGACCCCTTTCAGGAACATGTTCAACCCTTCTTCCAAGCTAAAAGGAGGGTTTGAATCATTTTGCGTCACCCTAGGCACTCCTATAAACGATGTTTTAGTCTGGCTAATAATAGCAAAGATTTTCAATCATTTACCTGAAACCTTTAAACCAGCCTCTAACCACCAAGACCCATAAGAGGCATTTTGTTGTTTTTTTCCCATTTGGGATGTTATAATTGATGCAATTCACCAGCATGGGAGCACCCATCATGCAGGCCAACTCAGCACCACAGCACTCTTACCCTGACAGAGAAGACCGCCTCTGTGCAGCGGCACTGCTTAACTTTTTTGGCATAACCGATGAATGGGGACTAACCACCAAACAACAAATGGTGTTGCTGGGCAGCCCATCAAAAAGCACTTTCTACCGCATGAAAGAGTTCGTCGAGGGAAAACAAAACAAGCCTGCACGTTTAAGCAAAGATACGCTGGAAAGAATTTCTTATCTTATGGGCATCTATAAAGCCTTAAACATACTGCTACCCAATGCTCGCAGAGCCGCAGAGTGGATAAAAAAGCCCAACACTGCCCCGCTGTTCAGCGGAGAAAGCGCTTTGGATATCATGATGCATGGCCATGTTAGTGATCTCTGCGATGTTCGACGCTACCTTGATGGTCAGCGAGGCCATTAATGACGGATTACAAACACAAATGGATTAGTGGACCGCAATATCGAATCATCCCCACCAAGTACCCACCCATTAATTTTTTTGAGCGCTACACCCCTCCAGAATTAATGGAGGAAGCGTTCGAATTGGAATCCATGACCAACGAACGTATTCGTTCTGAAGTGGGCGATCTCCTAAAAGTAGCTGTTGAGGATCGCATTAGCGGCCCTGGAGCCAGCATCGTCATGGCAGCTTTTACCCATAGCGGATTCGGTAGCCGATTCACCAACGGTGAGTTTGGTATTTACTACGCAGCACTAAAATTGGAAACCGCCATAAAAGAAACGGTGTATCACAGAGAACGGTTTCTAAACTCTACTAATGAATCTCCTTGCGAACTGGAAATGCGCGTCTTCAAAGGCACAGTGGAAAAACCATTAATTGATATTACTGACGAAAGCTTTAATCATCTATTGAACCCCGATCCAACTCAATATCACACATCACAACAGTTTGGTGCCCAGATCAAATCCGAAAATCATTGGGGGATTCTTTACCCTTCTGTTCGACATCAAGATGGATTGTGCATTGCCGCGTTGCGGCCACCGGCTATTTCCGTTCCAATACAAAGCAAGCTATTGGCTTATCACTGGAATGGCGAACGCATCGCAACTGTATATGAGAAAAAACAGATTCTGATAGAATTTGAAAAGGCAGAGGAAGAAGCTAAGGAGCAAGGCCTCTCCCTCTGCTAAAAAGCTAGATAAACTCCAGTTTTACGGGCAACTTATCACCAGGAACAGGTAAAGAAGTCATATCTACCGGCATTTTATAGCCAGGATCTACCGACCACCTAAAGCGCTGCAATACCTGGTGTAATATGGCTTTCACTTGCAAATCCGCAAAGTGCAAACCAATACACATGTGGGCACCGCCACCAAATGGCACGTAAGCATAAGGATGTGACTTATCTTCCCGGCGCGGCTCAGCAAAACGTTCTGGATCGAAGCGTCGCGGGTTACTCCAGTACTCATCCATATAATGAGTGTAGTAAGGCGAAACCGAAATTAACGACCCTTTAGGAATTAGAATATCCTTATACACTACATCTTTAACTGTTTTTCTTGGAATCGACGGCACCGGCGCGCACAAGCGTAACGCTTCTTTCATCACCAGTGTCATACCTTCCATTTTATCAAGATCTGAGTGATCAAGATGCTTTTTGCCTAGCGCCAGACTTTCCTTTCGTAGGCGCTCCTGCCATTCCGGGTTCTTGGCTAAATGATAGAACATAGTGCAAAGCGTAATAGTGGACGTATCATGGGCCGCCATCATCAAAAAGATCATATGATTGATCACATCATCATCGGTAAAACGCTGGCCCTCTTCCGTCTCAGCACGGCATAACTGACTAAACAAATCATTGCCTTCAGAATTGCGCTTTTCAGCAATCTTTGATTTGAAAAAATTGAATAACACTTTACGGCCATCAAGCCCTTTTTTCCAACGCCCACCCGGCACCGGAAAACGGATCAACGCAGTGCCGGCACGCACAGTATCAATAAAGGCTTTGTTTAATTGACTTGCTTCTCGCCCCAGGTGATGGCCCATAAATATTTCCGTGGCCATATCCAGGGTTAAATTCTTTAACGCAGGAAATACGAAAAAGTTGTCTCGAGGCAACCACTTTTGAATGCCCTTTTGTATGGGGTCATCCATATCATTCAGATATTGCACCAGCACCGGTTTTTTGAACGCATTCTGCATTATTTTTCGATGATGACGGTGCTCCTCAAAATCAAGCAGCATAATGCCACGATGAAAAAACTTTCCAATAAAGAAGTCCCAACCTTGGTTGTTGGAAAAAATATCTCCTCTATTCTGAAACACAAACTGATTGGCATCGGGGCCTAGCATGGCCACCATTTTTACACCAAACACATTGCTCCAGCTTACTTCACCATATTTCTCATAACGGCCGTGGGTAAACCCGATGGGATCGAACATGGAATGAAAAGTGTAACCCACCAAGGGTAGACCTGGGTCTCCAGGAACGGATTTGCAAAGTGAGGTGTCGATTGCATCAGAGGTTTGATCAACTGCATTCGCACTAACAGCCATACAG
>JBFKSL010000204.1:0-7650 GCA_041626995.1 Ketobacter sp.
ACTCTGATTATAAGCCCCGTGCCAAATACGTTGCTGCTTGAGAATATCATTGCATATGCAATGAATATTAATGAATTGGATAGAGCTGAATATTGGTTACAATAGCCACAATGGAAAGACGACAAGGATCGATATAATAACTTATACAATCATTTACTCACGTTGCGCGGTCAGACCGACGATTTAAAACAACGTTTGTTGGAATCCTTTAAAGAAAAACCTAATGGTCCAGCGCTGTTTGCTTATTGGCAATTCTCAAACGAGCAGGAAAAAAGGGAAATGGCAGAATATGTGCTGGATTTAGTGCAGCGACATTCAGCCGTGGAAGAATCGATTCAGATGCTGTTGTATATTGAAGAAACATATAAGGCAGCAAATCTCCTGGTGAATCAATATAACCAGATAACGAACGTTAATTACGGCTTATTGTTGGACTGGGTTGAAAGTTTTGAGCAGGCTAATCATACCATGGCGCAAATTGTGTGTTACCGAATGCTGCTTGATGACATCCTGGACAGGGGGCAAAGCAAGGCTTATCACCATGGTGCCGAATACTTCCATAAGTTATTAGCATTGGATAGTAAACATCCTGATTATGGAAAATTGGTTGATGCACAGGCATTTATTCAGGGCTTACAGGAAAAGCACGGTCGCAAAAGATCCTTTTGGGACAAGGCCCACTATTCAAATAAGCCTAATTAGTTTCATCTGATTTAGATCCATACTGGTGGCATGCCGTGGTGAATGGTGCGCCAAATATAGACCCCAATGCAAGCAGCTCACCCCAGTCATGAACCTGGAGGTGGGGATTATGTAATCCTGAAGGGCTCACAGTAACTCACAATAACAGCTATACTGAATAGATTGACCCGATTAACTAAAAAGTACAAATCATGCGATGGATCCCGCTGCTTGTGTTGATTCCCCTGCTTAGCCCGCTGTTCCAAACAGCATACGGGGCTCACACAACAGCAGGCGACACGTTGTTGGCGCTTTCCCTCGAGGAATTGATGGAAATCGAAGTTCAAGCAGCCACTAAAATCAACCAATCTTTAACCGATATCCCCGCAAAAGTCAGCATCATTAACCGAGATGACATCCGTAGCTACGGGTATACTTCCTTCATCGAACTGCTGCGCAACACACCAGGCATCTACCTGGAAGACGACACTGCTGACGTCTTTCTGGGTTCTCGTGGCTCCATCGGCGGCAGCATCCAGATTTTGGTCAATGGTGTTCCACAACATCCCTCCCTGCAAAAAGGCTTGTCCACTCGGGAAATCAATCGTTTGAACATCCCCATCGCGTCCATTGACCGCGTAGAATTCATTCATGGCCCCATGTCAGTGATCTATGGCAACAGTGCCTTCCTCGGGGTTATCAACGTGATCACCCATCTCCACGAAGGCAATTTGGTGCGCGGTGCGGTGGGGACACGCCAGGCCAAAGAAGCGTTCATGCGCGCTAATCACCATCTGGATAGCGTGCATTATTCAGTAAATTTGGGCGTGCGTGAGCAGAACACATTCGAGGGCGATTACGTAGACATGGTCGATGACAGCAAACAGGCCTATTTGAACCCGCCGTTTCTGGAAAGCATGGAAGATCACTTGGAGCGGAGTTGGAAATCGATTGACGGCTACGTCGCTTGGGAAGGCTTGACGGTTCAGCTGAAATACCAGCGGTTCGACCAGGTTACCTCACCAATTACCCCACCCCTGGATGACAACACCATGGACATCAGCACGTGGCAAGGATCGGTTCAGTACCAAAAGCCTCTATCGGATCACTGGTTCAGCTCCAGCACTCTGATCGCGAGCCAGGAAAAGAACAATTTTTCCGATCTCAGTTTTTTGAGCCCAGATCTGAGCGGGTTTCAGGATCAGCGCTCTGAACGGTATGAATTCGAGCAAACCCTGACCTACACCGACCTAGACTCTTCTTGGTTGCTGGGGTACCGCGCTCTGCAAATCCAGAACGTGATCAACGATGTAGAGCTTCTGATCAATGACCTGGTGCTGGTCGATGGTGACAGACAACTCGACACCCACCGGACACAGGAAGTTTTCGCTCAGTGGCAAGCCCAACTCAACGAGCGCTGGCGATTGATCGCCGGTGGCCGCTATTCACGCTTACCCAATCAGTACCGGGCTGTCACTGAACGGGATAAACTTAGCACAACCGATATCGAGCAATCACCGGTGACTGATCGCAACCAGTTCAATTACAACTTGGCTTTACTGTACCAGTGGTCAGACAAACACAGCATCAAGCTGCTTCATGGCACCGCCACCCAAGACAACGACGCCTTACTCCTGGCGGAGCCGGAATCCACTAGCCTCAGCGAGCTGGTATACACCTACGATTCCGAACACTGGTATATTCAACCCAGCCTCTACTACAGCCGCACCAAAGACATCCTACGCCGAGGCACTGCCGCCACGTCGAACAGCCTGGATGCCAATAACACCAACGCTGGTCAGTGGCACAGTCAGGGTGTGGAATGTTATGTTCAATTTCACCCTAATGCGCAATGGCGTCTGGCTGGCAGCTTTAATCTGCAGTCCACCAAAGACCAGGTTACCCCGGAAACCCCGGGCTATTCTCCGCGCCAGTTATGGAAGCTGCAAACCGATTACCGCTATCAGAACCACACCTACGCATTCTATGCGCACTTTGTGGGCTCTCGCCACAGTGATTGGCGTTTCGTCGACCTGGACAATGATGGCCAGCCTGACGCCACCGAGCGTGTGGGAGAACGAGTGGACAGTTACTGGAACCTCAACGCAAACTGGCGTTATGCGCTGTCGTCAGCAACACACCTCAACCTCAACATCCATAATCTACTGGATGAAGAGTACCGCTACGCCGCCAATAACCACAGTGATTTGGACAAAGGGTTGATCGCGGAGGGCCGACAAGCAACCTTGAGCCTTGAAATCGAGCTTTAGGCGCATCTCGTCTTACCCTATCGTTTGCCTGCCCATGGATTGGGTTTTCACTTCAAAGGGGCGCTTCTTCAGATGATTTTTATCCACCCCTGCCGGCATAGGAAAATAAGGTGAGGGCAAATAATATACGCAGTAGTGCAGATGCTGCCATTTAGGTTTCCTACTGTGCGAATTTTTGAGCATAGGATTAGGGCATATTGGCAGAAAATATCCTTTGTTAGGAAAAGATAATATGAATGTTTATTGGGTACTAAAGCGTTAAAAAAGAGGCACGCACCTTATCGCATGTGCAAATTGAAGATGTATGCCTCCTTTCAATAAAGCTGGGTTCTATTCGAAATCTAATTCGGTGAGAAAAAGATGATCAAGATCCTGTTGAATAGTTGGACCATAGATATACGTTGATGCCGACGTGTCACCTTTTACATGAAAATCTAACCAGGCGGTCATATAGCGACGAGATAAGCGTTGCTGATGATCAAATATGTCAACAGTCGCGCTGCAATCAACCAGTAAATCTCCGGCGATAGCGGCTAAGCTACCAGCATCATTGAATCCCACGTGGTTGCCACCATTGATGATCAACACTTGTTTGGTTATACCTACAGGAAGATTGTTATATGAACCGATAGCACCAGACGAACGTGTTATGCAATCCTGTGTTCCGCCTTGTATTTGAGTTGGCGCACTGACTCCGGCAAGAACGGATTCAGACAGTTCTATGGGGGCTAAAGCAACAACCGCTGATAAGTCTGCCGCTTCTGATGCCGCAGCCAGACTTCCCATAGCGCCCATTGAGTGGCCACCAATAATCTTCTTGGTGGTATCGGTGATTCCGTAAATGGGCATTTCTGGATTGCTGCCATCGTTTTCAAGTATTTCTAATCCTTGAAGCAACCCCTCTCTTTGTTCGTTATAGCCGCCAACGAATGGGATCGGCACAGAAAACACCATTACAATATAACCGTGAGTTGCCAAGTGTTCACCTACCCAGGTATTAAATTCCTTTACTGCACCAAGACCTGGGGAAAAGGCCATAATTGGGTATGGGCCTGAGGAATGGTTGGGGTTGCCCTGGTTGTCTGCCGGGTAATATATATCGGCACCATAAATACCCCAGCGGTTTATAAAGGTGCGTTTATACTGTCCAAAATGAAATGGCCCTACTGAATCCAGTTGGGTAGCTTCAGGTGTTCCTATGGGGGGAGGTACGTCGTCGCCTGCACAGCCAGAGATCAGCGTAGCGAGGATAATCGAAAATAATAAAGCGATTAAACGCTTATGATTGCTTATAGTGATTTGCATTTGTGAACCTTTAGTCTTGAATTTTATCGTGATATTCGTTTTGTGTTTTTTTATTTAGATTTTTTGTCTAGCAGTTATAAGTTTATATTCGTGGCGAGGATTCGCTCTTGTATTAGAGGGACATATAGCAATACAAAAATTGGCTAATACACGATGTTTTTAGCGTAATAAATTCGTTTTTTTCAGTAAAGACTAAGCAGTTTTTGATCGTGATCTGTATTCTCTTGGCGTGCAGCTACTCCATGATTTAAAGGCCTTGCAAAAATGTGATGAGTCTGAATAACCGAGTATTAACGCAATCTCTGTAATGGAATATTCGGTAAAGCGCAGGTAAAAAATCGCTTTATTTCTTCTGTAGAGGCCGAGAAGTTTCAAATAAGAGGTATTTGCGTTGTTAAGCTTTCTTCTTAAGCTTCGTTCTGAAAGGTTAAGTTTAGCTGCCATGTCTGATGGGCTTATAATAATGTCATCCTCTTCCTCGAATATACGCATAATATTTTTGGCCAGAGAATTTTTGTTCGCGTCTGGTGTTTCATCGCATAGTTTTTGCTTGTAATACTTTGAGTTTCTTGGGTCGCTCATTATGGTTGGATCGTTGTAGCGATTTATAGGCACCAGGTATTCGTTATGAGTCGCTTCAAACTCAATGTTGTTTCCAAACACTTCATAATAAAGCTTTGAATTCTTTGGTTCAGGGTAGCTAAATCGCAATTTATGTATGGAATAATTTTCCCCGGATTGCAAATTGCCAATATAGGAGAAGCTCGAATAAATTGTTTCAATAAAGAAAGGTAGGTCTTTGTTCAACGGAATGATTTCGGAAAATCTTAGCCCAAAATAATCAGTGCTCTGTATAAATTTGGCTGAAAAAGCAGGCATTCTTAATTCAAAAAGCGTTTCTATAGATTTTATGCACTCGCCCACATTTTTTTGGGTGACAGCAGCAAGGCCCGCAAATCCGTGAGAAGTAATTCCTAAGCGTAAGCCTAACAAAATACCTAGGGGTAAGTCTCCGATTTTTGAGCGTGCAATTTTTAAGATTCGGCGGAATTGAGAAAGCGTGAAATGTGATGTTGGGTCTTCTAGGTCAATCGGGTCGATGTCAATTCGGTCTAAAATCGGTTCTAAATCAAGATTCATTTTTTTGAATAGCGATATAGACTCGACAATATAAGTGCTTGCCACCGAGGGTTGTGAGTGTTTTTTCATATGACCAGCTAAACTGTTTTTGTTGTTATAAGTGAGTTCTGGTTAAGTGTTTTAATATTAAATAACAAATATTAAGTTAAATCGATAACGGATTTAATCACAGTTTATTCCAGCTGGTTTTATAACTATTTCGTGGCCAAGAGTTACTATCTTTTTTTAAATAGCAGTCGGCTTCATTATATTGAATGGTGAGGTGAATAGCAGTGTAAGAGGGAATAACTTAATTGGAAGATCTTGTGCATCGATTTAAGTGGTTAACCCCCATTAAACCGATGCACAAGATTAATTTTGGATCGTATTGTTAGACGAAATTAATTTACGCCGATTTTTTCAGTTCTCCCAAACCTTCAGTGGCAGGACGAACTTCTTTCACTGTCACCATTACGCCATCTTTAGGTTCAGTCTGTCCGCCCATTAAGCGTGGAGTAGGAAGAGTGTCGTTACCAATATAGTCTTCATCACACTGGAAGGTTACTCGGCGTGCTATTTCAGCAATAATGAGTCGCAGCTGCTGGCGAGCTTGCTGCATGCCTGCACAGGCGCGACGACCACCCCCGAATGGAAAAAACTCCCAAGGTTTGGGCTTGCAGCTGCCATCCAACCAACGTTCTGGTCGGTATTCCAGCGCATCTTCACCATAGACATCTTTACGGCGTTGGGTTAGATACATGCAAGGTGCCACGCAAGTGCCTTTTGGCAAGTACCATTTTCCAATTTGTGTATCTTCCGTTAGCCAGCGTACTGTGGCTGGTGCAGAAGGTGATAGTCGTTGTGATTCATTCAAACAGGCAGTGATATAAGGCAGTTCACTCACAACCAGGGGATCAAACTTGCCTTCTTTCTCCATGCACTCAAACACTTCTTTACGCACTTTTTCCATAACATCAGGATTTTTTAACAACCAGATGACCATCCAGGAAGAAGTGGCGGCGCTGGTTTCATGGCCAGCAACCATCAGGCCTACACATTCAGAAATCACTTTTTCCATTTCCAAAAACTGGCCATCATCGTACTTGGCACGCGCTAGAATCGACAGCATATGATGCTCTTCTTCGTCCATTCGCGCGCGAATGTCTTCAACGTCCTCTGTAATCATTTTTGCCAGCTGGACTTTGTAATCCAGAGGCTGTTTCCAGGGCAAAATACCTTTCTTAAGGTTACCCATTTTGCCTTCTTTCAAGCGCTTTTGATAAGTAGAGTTTAGCTTTGCACGAAACTTACGTGCGCCGACCAGTGATCCTATAGTGAACATGGTGTCGTTTGTAGAGGTTAGCAGCCAGCCTAAAATCAGTTCCTTGTAGCGATCTTTGCGTTCACCTTCACGTAGTCCAAACAAGGTGTAGCAAATGATGTCCAGGGTCATATCACCAACGATTCGAGGAAAATTAAAGGTTTCGCCTACTTTCCAGGAGTCGATGTGCTCGGAAATGATTTCGTGCATAACACCGGCGCGGTCTTTTAATTGCTTAGTGGCCAGTGATGGAATAATTCGCTTGCGAGAATCCTGGTGCTTCTTAAAGTTCTGGAACACCACACATTGTTCGCCCACATCAATGGGGATTTGTACTTCAAAGGGGTTATATTGTTCAGGCTTTAGTGAGAAGGTGTCTTTCACCACTTCAGGGTCACCTGTCCATACCATGGGGCCCTGACCTGGCAGGGTAAGGGTGAAGGAGTCGCCATACTCTGCTTGAAATTTGTCCAGATTATTCCAAATATCAACACCAAGACTTAGTGCATGTTTAATTTTCCCACCTTTGGGAATGGGAGGTAATTCCGGTTTAGTTGGCATAATGCCACTCCTTACTTCTTATTATTCAGTGTCGGATTTGATGGTATTTGAAGTATACGGTGTATACTATAAGTGCCTTCTAAAGGCAGATCAATAGTTTTGTGAACAAATAAAATTAGGTGGAATAGGCCAGGCTCGTGATTAAGCCCGGCCGAAAAGCTAGGGTAGGGGTATTAGATTTCTTTTTGTGTATGTTTTTTCATATCGGCCAGTTCCTTAGCAACGGATCCTGGTAGGCTTTCTCCATTTGAACCGCCAAAGTAAAAGTGCAAGTGGTTCTCGTATTCGTTCACGCATTTGCTGGAGTATTCCTTAACGTTTAAGAGCACGCATTCTTTTAAGTAAAGATTGGCTAATGAGATATCGATCTGGTCGCCTAATGTTCGCTCCATG
>JBFKSL010000205.1:0-7613 GCA_041626995.1 Ketobacter sp.
GCACAATCATCGGCGATCACCTTACCCTGAATATGGTGGCGATTGAAATTGTCTTTACAGCTGGCAATGGCGGCAGCATTGTTGTCAGTAGCAATAATGTTTTGAATACCCAGTTGCCAGGCAGATAGTGAGATGTAGCCATAGCCACAGCCCAGGTCCAGCGCAGAATCTTTCTTTACATCAGCAGTGGAAAGATATTGCTGTAGGGCATCTAATAATAATTCGCTGCCTTGGTCGATTTTGTTCCAGCCAAACTGTCCCGGTTTGCTGTGGATTTCTATTCCGTTGATTTCACCAATGCAAATACTTTCGATGTAGTTCTTATCGTTTAAAGGTTCATTCAATTTTTGCGGTGTCAAACTCGCCAGTTTTAACTGTCGCTCACCTTTGCTTATTTCCGCTTTGCAACCAAAGTATTGTTCAGCTTTGCTGATGTAGGTTTTCATGCCCTCGTTTTTATAACCGCTTAACCAAAGTTGTCCATCATCCTTAAGCCGGTACGGAGTCTGGTTAATGACGTGATGCACAATGGCCTTTTCCTTGGAGATGCGGTAAGCAACCAAATCGAATTTGGTATTAGTGACCCCAAGATCCATATCGTTGAAATAACAGGGGATATTATTCTGGTCGGCGGTCAATTTTACGTCGTATCGATTGCTAAGCAGAGTAATATTGGGAAGGCTTTTTAAAGCGAATATGGCGTTGCAATCCAAATGCTCATCGGCAATCAGTAAGATGTTTCCGGAATGTGAATTAAGAGAATCGCACAGCAGTTCTAAGGCAGGTTCCATCATGATGTTTGAATGCTTTCAATTTCCTGTGAGGTAAGAGGTCGATATTCGCCGGGTTGTAGTTGTTGATCCAGTACGATGTCACCAATGCGAAAACGATGCAACTGCATAACATGATTGCCGATGGCTGCAAACATGCGTTTCACTTGATGGTATTTACCTTCTTCAATAATCAACTCCACTTCTGTTTCCGCATTGATAATGAGTTGAGCCGCGCGGGTGCGTTTAATTTCGTTTTTTAACAAAATACCATCGCTAAAAATTTTTGTGGCACTTGCGTCAATGGGGCGATCCAAATTGGCCCGATAGTGTTTGGGTTGCTTGTGTTTCGGCGCTGTGACCTTGTGGCTCCACTGGCCATCGTCGGTAATTAAAACCAAACCTGTAGTATCAATATCCAAGCGGCCTGCAACATGTAAGCTTTCAATATCATCTTCGAACAATAGAGACATTACGGTGGGGTGTTGGCTGTCGCTGTTGGCGCACACATATCCATCAGGCTTGTTTAGCATAAAATAGCGTGGGCCAGCAGGAACAATTTTCATGCCGTTCCAGCGCACCTCATCCTGTTCGCTTACCTTGTGCTGCGGATCGGTAATCATTTGTTGATTGACCAATACATCTCCTGACTTGAGCGCTTGCTTGGCTTCTTTTCGTGATAGACCAGAATGGTTGCTTAGGTATTTGTCAAGTCTCATGGGTGCCGCTAGTAACAAAATTCAGACAGGTTCATTGGCGCTATTGTGCCAGAAAACGAGCTATTTAATGTAGGTTTTTCGCAGATTCGTCTTAGTTATGATTTTCATTTAGACGAATTGGTTACAAGTTTTGACTGTAACTAGAATATGCCGAACTTAGCTAATCCGAAAATTATGAGTGCTGAGGCAGGGTTGCGTAGCAAAGGTAAAGTTGCGCTAAAGTTCTGTGGAAAAGTAACAACCTTAAATTTAGTTGCAGGTTCACAATCTGCACATACACTGGAAGTTACTATGCAGCGAAGGTGCTGTTGAGCGCGCAGGGAGCAAAGGTAACGGAGGGAAAATAATGAGTAGCACGCGTTTTTTAGATTGGCTAGGTTCAACAGCATTGACGATTGCTGTTTTATCAATGCTGTTGTTGTTTGTTCCTGGTTTAGTTCGTGCCGCACCCCCTCAATCTGCAGAATTACTGATTTTGGGTAGTGTCGACCTGTAAAGACCGGGATGGATGTAAGGGTTCATCGGGGTGTTGAATCCAGCGGAGTTGTTGCCACAGGTTGTTGGTTGTTTGCAACGCTGTGGCATTCCCTTCCTTAGTTAAATTTTCTTCTTAAACCCAGCGCGATCAGAGCAACGAATATTCCCAACCCCATGCTGCCACCACTGCCGCTGGCGTAATAGTATTCTTCTTCTACGATAACGGTTTCATCTTCACTCCAGTTGTCGTTATCCCAATCAATACTTTCCATATCGGCGTAGCTACCGCTGGGTGCAATGGTGGTGAGCAATAACGAGTGGGTGTAGCCGTCATAAATTCGCACCGCTACCTGATAGGATTGCGGGCTAAATCCGCTGTTTAGGCTCACGCTGGTTTGATACGCGTCTTGGCTATTGTAATGTGCAATTTGGAAAGGTTGGGTGCTAGCCAATTCGTGCCATTGTCCATACTCATCCACTAAAAACAGTTCAGCGTAAATCCAGCGTTGTTGATTGGGGGCGTCAGCATCAAACTGCAGATTGATTTTTGTATAGTAGCCATCGTGATCCCAATCCTCTGAAAGGTCGTAGGCTAGGCTATATAGGCTAACATCTTCCAGATTGCTATCCAGAGTCGCATCTTCTAAATACAGTGGTTCAAATAAGTCGTTGTTTTGACTGCTGAATTGGGCCAGCAGCTGATGATTGTCCGCATCGTATACCTTAAATACCAGGTCATAATAGCTGCTGGGATAGCCTTCAGTGAGCAGAACCGTTGCCTGGTAGCTGTCGCTGGCACTATTACCGTTCAGGTTGTAAGGGTCGGTTTGGAACAGCGTTTGTGATTGGCTGCCAATTTCCGCCACGACATAGATAGGGTATTCGCTGTAGGCGGTATCCAGATCAAAATTTATATGCAGCTTTTGATAATAACCATCGCCATCATTATCGGTAATCAAGTCGTACCAAACATCATACAGGCTTATGGTTTGTTGGGCCGCGCTAAAGGTGGCAGCGCGAGTTGAACTGTTTGTACTGTTTGGTTCCGGTTTGTTGGGGTTGCGGATGAGCTTGCCTTGGGTTTTTTGTTGCGGAGCAGCGTCTGCCCCGTTGGTTTCAGCTTGGCTATGACTAGCAAGAATCAGAATTAACATGGTCACTAAGATAATGGCAGCTTTTTGCATGAGTCTTCTCCTTGAAGGTGATGATCTCATTTCAACAAACTGGGGCTGAATTGAAGCTGAATCGTCTCTGGTACTTCATTCAGGTTTAATTCAGCTAGACAGGGGTAAGGTTAGGAAACATTCAAACAAAAGGGAGTATTCCTTATGTTATCTAAAAAACTGGTTTTACCTGTAATAGCTTGCTTGTTGGCTGTGGGAACGCTTACCACAAATCAAGCGTATGCCCTGAATGATGACGAAGCGGCAGTATTGGTTGGATTGGCTGTAGGGGGGCTGACAGCCTATGCGGTTAAGCACCACCGAGAGCATGATCGACATGATTGGGAATATCGTGAGCGTCGAGAAAAGCGGTATTACGACGGCGGTGATCATTATTATGGCGATGGCAGACAGGAATATCATCGCGATAAACACCGTCATAACAAACATTGTCGACACCACAAGCCCCGTCGCCATAGCCATAAAGTAGAGCATTATGTGGTGCATAATCCACCGGCTTATGGCCATCGCAAAAATCATCATAAACGCCACCACGAAAACGGTTACTACCCAAGTGGTTACGAATATGAGTATGAATATCGCAAAAAAGAGATGCGATTTTAATGAGTGAAGAGGCCCCAAGCGGGCCTCTTATCGTTACGGTGTTGGATGAGCTATTCAAAGTCCAATAACTCATCCAACACCGATCCACCACCATGACCACTTTGATAACCAAAGTGGTCATGCTCTACTAAGGTTGTGGGCAGGTATTCCAAAAAGTAGCTACTTCTTGCGCTGTGAGCAAAAGAGCCGCCGTGGAACAGAGTGCGGTTATCGTCACCGCTGCGGGTAATGATGAGTTCATTTTGTGCCCGCGTTAATGCTACATATAAAATACGGCGTTCTTCCTCTTCAGCTTCTTCATCACCTAAGCTGCGCACGTGGGGGTACATACCGGGTTGTACGCCCAGGCAATAACATACTGGAGCTTCTGTGCCTTTCGCGCTGTGCACGGTGATTAGTGTAACGCATTCATCCTGCTTAGCTTTTTCTGCCTCGCTATTGGAAACCGGGTCTAATGTGTAGGCTTCTACAAAACCTAAAAGATCCTTATAGCGGCTCGCTAAATCCGCCAGTAATCTTAAATCTGCTGCGCGGCTTTCCCAGCGGTCGTATTTTTGTTCTAAGGTTTTTGCTAAGTGCTCTGCGCCGACCTTAAGAGCCATAGTAGGCTCATTGCGATATTGTTGAATTAAAGCGATGCCTTGGCGAATGTCTTCACGCTTGGAAAGTTTTTCTTCCAAAAGTTGAATAGGGTTATCGGCAGGATCAAGCTGAATGAGTTGCTGAACCAATTTTGCTGCAGTGGCATCACCTATACGGGGCCAGCTTTTTAGGTAGCGCATCCAAGCCAGCTCATCATAAGCACTTAACGATGCACGGCACAGGGCGAGCAAATCTTTTACATGGGCGGCCTCTAACAGGCTGGTGCCACCGATAAAACGATAGGGAATATTGCGATCAATCAGCGCACCTTCCAGGGTTTTGGCCGACCAGGCTGAGCGCACCAACACCATATGGTCTTGCCATAAGGAACCGTCATCATTACGTTGTTGTAAATCCGAGGCAATCCATTCGGCTTCATCAAATTTACTGTCGAAATCCATTAGCCAGGGTTTTAACCCGCGACCACGATGGGCTAGCAACTCCTTGTCGTATTGCAGGGGAGACTGTTGTAATAGCCAGTTGGCCACATCGAGAATTTCCTGGGTGCTGCGATAATTTTCCTGCAGTTTTAGGGTGGTGGCGTGAGGAAGGCGACTTTCAAACTCGTGCACATTGCGAAAATCCGCACCGCGAAAAGCGTAAATGGATTGCGCGTCATCGCCAACACAGAACAGTTGTGCAGTGGATAGGGCTTGTAAAATACGCCATTGTAGGGGGTTGGTGTCCTGCATTTCATCCACCAGAATATGTTGATATAGCCCGGCAATTTTTTTACACAAATCAGCGTTTTTCTCTACGCTCTGCACAAACAAATGTAGGATGTCATCGTAATCCAAATAGTTGCGTTGTTGCTTGCGCTGCTCGTATTGGTTAGCAATCTCTGCGCAGCGGTTAAGTGTGTTTTCATCCAGGTCAGTAAATTGCTCCAGATAATCTTCCAGCTTCAAGCAACAATTCTTGGCGTAGGAAATGTAGTTCAGCAGCGTAGCCGCTTTGGGAAACTCTTTCTTCTCACCCTTTTTCAGCGTTTCTCCGCGAATCATTTGCAACAGGCTTTGGGCATCGTCACGATCGATTACGGAGCGGTCTTGTACGTTAAACGCTTTCGGCACTCGCCGCATTACCTGCAAACAAAA
The DNA here is from genome assembly GCA_041626995.1 of Ketobacter sp. Classification (GTDB taxonomy): domain Bacteria; phylum Pseudomonadota; class Gammaproteobacteria; order Pseudomonadales; family Ketobacteraceae; genus Ketobacter. The sequence continues at coordinate 5,493 of JBFKSL010000205.1, forward strand.
GTGATGGAACGTGCCAGCGGTGATCTTCTCGGATACCTTGCCCACTTCACTGTTTAAGCGAAGTAGCATTTCTTTCGCTGAGCGACGGGTAAAGGTTAGCATCAGCAAGCGTTCGGCTGGCACGCCCTGGCGAATTAAAAACAGGATACGGCCAATAATGGTGCGGGTTTTCCCTGTGCCGGCACCGGCCAATACCAAAAGGTGTTTGGCTTCGCCCTGATAGTGCGCTGCTAGTTGTTGTTCAGTATTCAAATTCATAGGGCGATCATAGCATGGAGAAAAAGGGATGGTTATAATGGCGCGCGTTTAACAAAATTCACTTTACTCATTTCGGGAACTGATCATGGCAGCACAGGGAGCTGATTCGCTTAAAAGTATTTTCTTTGCCTTGGGGGCTAACAGTGCCATTGCCATCGCTAAGTTGGTGGCGGCCATTGTGACAGGGTCCGGTGCCATGATGGCGGAATCCATTCACTCCTTTGCCGATGCGGGCAATCAGGCGCTGTTAATCTTAGGGCTAAAGCGTGCGAAAGCGCCACCAACGGAAGATTTTCCTTTGGGTTATGGTAAGGCCATTTACTTTTGGTCGTTCATTGTCGCTATCATTCTGTTCAGTTTGGGTGGCTTGTACTCTCTTTATGAGGGTTGGCACAAGCTGGCCCATCCTGAACCTTTAAGTTATCCCTTTGTGGCCATCGGTGTGTTGGTGTTTGCCATTGTGGCCGAGGGTATTTCCATGTGGGGTTGTCTGCGTGAGGTGAATAAAGTGCGCAAGGGGCGTTCCTATTGGCAGTGGTTTCGTGAAAGCCGCCAAAGTGAATTATTAGTGGTGTTTGGTGAGGACTTGGCGGCGTTGGCCGGCTTGGCGTTTGCGCTGGTGGCCATTTTGGTAGCGCTGATCACAGGTAATCCCATTTACGATGCTATTGGCACCATTGTCATTGGCTCATTGCTGCTGGTTATCGCCATGCTTATTGGTAACGAAGTGCGTGCTTTGCTGATTGGTCAGAGTGCCGACCCTGCTCAGCGCGAAGAAATGAAAGCTTGGTTGCAGCAACAGCCTCAGGTAGCTCATATCTATAATTTGCTCACCATGCAGATGGGTAGCGATATTATGGTGGCAGTAAAAGCTCGTATGAACGATGCGGGCTCTCAAGATGCATTGATCGATGCAATCAATAAGGTGGAAGCGGATTTCCGCCAGAAATTTCCTCAAGTGATGTGGTTATTCTTCGAACCTGATAATCAGGATTGAGTCTTCTAACTTAATAAGCCTGTAAGTGCTTGATTTGTCATCTTGATACATTTTGAAAAAAATGTATCATCCTAATAACGCGCGTGCGTTAGGTAAACAGGCCGCGAAAGCGTTATGATGAGGCCATAACAACAATAACATTGACCACTTTAAACCCATTTGAGACCAAGAGACTGCCGTTGTGATGTTAGAGCCGAAGGCGGATACCCGCGAGAAACTAATTATTGTTGCCATCAAGTTGTTTGCCCAAGAGGGCTTTAGTGGCGTATCAATGCGTACTATTAACAGTGCTGCTGGCACTAAGAATTCCTCTGCTGTGCATTATCATTTTGGCAGCAAGATGGGCATCATTGAAGCGATTATGGATAAGCTGGACAGCCAGCTGAATCCAATTCATGAAGCCATTGCCAGTGATTTAGAAAAACGATATGAAGCAGGCAACCTCACTACGGAAGATGTGGTGATGGCCGTGCAATTGCCTTTTTGGGTGCTGCATTGCACGCCTGACTACGGCCGTTATGCGGTGAAGCTATGCGCGCGTTTGATGCTGGAGGCTGATGACGAGTTAAAGCAGCTCTATAACCGTTATCTGAAAGAGCCTGTGACTCGCATGTATAACCTGCTGCATAAGCTACAGCCTAACAAAGACGAGCAGCAGTTGCGTTTCCAACTCAGCCATTGCTTTATGTCCACCATCTCTGGGATCTCCAGTATTGATCTGATGGATAACACGCCTTTGGGTGATATTCGATTCGAAGATGATATGAAAATGATACTGGCATACATTTTTTATGTATCGAATGGCTTGTCAGGTGAGCAGCCGGATGTGGCTAGACTGGATATGGGGTTCTGGGGTAAGTATGCAC
>JBFKSL010000206.1:0-7586 GCA_041626995.1 Ketobacter sp.
CTTAAAGCGGTAAAAGACTTACAGTTTAATCATGGTGGGATCATGCATGCTTTTTCGGGAAGCTTGCAGCAAGCTCAGCAGTTTGTTGACCTGGGGTTTAAAATAGGATTCGGTGGTGCAGCCACCTATGATAGAGCAAATAAGCTTAGGCGCATTTTAAAAGCGTTACCTGAAACCGCTATTGTGCTGGAAACGGACTCTCCCGATATCCCTCCATCATTCGCTCGAAATCAGCCTAACTCACCTTTGAATCTGTTTTCCATTGCGGATATATTGGCCGAGATACGCGGATGCAGTGCCCAGCAATTGGCTCAGCTAACCAGCCTGAATGTCATTAATGCACTTCATTTAAAGCTGGCATGAATGACGCAGAAATTGAGCTTCTCGGCACTCTCGTTGATGTCTTTAGCATGGTAGAATCCGCCATATTTAAAGCCTTGAATTGAGTATTGTTTGGGAGTAGTTATGTCGAGGTCTGTAACCGGTGAATTAAAAGAAGACCCAAAGCTAATAATCGAGAAGCTTTACCACCTTGCAGGAAAGCACGATGTAGAATTTGAAGGGGATGATGAGAAGGGTTATGCCAAGGGGAAGGGGTTTCATGTTAATTACGTCATTGTTGGGACAAGTTGCACACTGACAGTGACCAAAAAGCCTTTATTGATCCCATGGACACTTGTAGAACACCAATTAGAAAAGCTATTTAATAGCTAAATCAATCACGTTGAATTTATACAGAGGAAAACAATGAAGAGTGTAGACGTTTCAACTTTGCAGGAATACGTAGGCAAATCCATGGGCGAGTCTGAGTGGTTCCAGATCGACCAAGAGCGCATTAATAATTTCGCTGATACCACTCTGGATCACCAGTTCATTCACGTGAACCCAGAAATGGCTAAGCAAACCCCATTTGGCGGGACCATCGCCCATGGCTTTTTGACACTATCTTTATTGCCTTATCTGCAGTCTGAAATGAAAGAGTTGGTTGTACCTCAAGGCCTGAAAATGGGTATGAATTACGGTTTTGATAAAATCCGTTTTCTGGCACCCGTAAAAACCGGTGCCCGAGTTCGTGCTACTGCCACTCTAAAATCCGTAACAGAAAAGAATCCAGGCCAGTTTTTGTTCTCTTCTGAATACGTGATTGAAATTGAAGGTGAAGACAAGCCTGCGCTGATGTGTGAATGGCTGCTGATGTATTTTGTTTAATTAACATAATCTCTGCAAATCAAAAGAGGGAGCATTTAGCTCCCTCTTTTGGTTCAGGTCATATCAACGAATATATCAGAATACCCATTCCATTCCGTTAGATAGCTCGAACAACAAGCCACCATTTAAGGGGGAAATGGTTCCGTAGCTGGTGCCGTTTAACATCAAGTAACCGGCAGCGGATTCGTCTTCAACATCCAATTCCAAATCCATAAATATGCCATCTTGGTTACTTACACGCACACCAGGATAAGTTTCATTGAAGTAGAGCACTTCGTATAGTTTGCCGCCCCAGCTTAAGTCAACTCGTGCAATTTGACCTTCAATCAGTTGTGCAGGGGTGCTGGTTAAGGTGATTACAGCGCGGTCGGAATAGTCGGGCAGGTCGGTTTCAAACTCCACCACAATATTACTGTCGGCACCGCCGTTTAATGCAATGGAGCCTTCGAATTGTTCACCATAAAAGGACTCAAACAGTCCGTCCGCCACCATGTTTATGGCAATGGTGTCCAGTCCAGAATAAACCGTGGTGTCTTCTTCTTCGGTTTCACGTACACCGCTTAAATCCAGCTCCAGAGCTAAGCTGCCGTCAAAGCTCATGGGTGCGTCAACTTCCGCAGAGTAGATCTGTTGATAGGAAACGCTGATGTTACCAGAAGCTTGCTCAGGTAATTTCAGGTTCATAATGTCCAAGCCGCCTTCAAACACCAGTTGGAATTCGCCTTCGTTGATTTCCAGGCTGCCAATCTCAGATTCGGCTGTTCCTTGTAAGGCGAAACCATAGCTTGAACGGGAGTGGCTTAAAGCGGTAAAGGTAACGTCCACATCGACACCTTCTGTGGTGCCGTAGATTCTGGCAACACCATCATAGAGAGCAAAATGGCCCGTTAATCCGTTACCCAATGGTAAAGTTAAGTCATTTAAAAGATCGCAAAGAGATTGGTTGCCAACCACCAGGTGCAAGCTTCCTTCACAAATATCTTCCAAAGATTTACCGGCAATCAGCAGTCGGCAGGTCAGTTGGTAAAAGTAATTACCCAAACTATCACATACGGCATCTAGAGCTGCATCGGGTAAAGCGACAACTGGACCGAACTGACCGGCGATAGAAATGGCTTTCAGCAGATTGGCTAAGTCAGAGCCGGTAGAAACGCCGATGGCGGAAACCACGTTAGAAAACGAGGTGGTATCTGGGGAAAGGCTTAAATAACCCTGCCACAATGCCAGGTCGGCCATAAAGGCATCGACCATTTCTGCGGATGAGCCGCCCGCGGTAGGAGAAGGCTCTGAGCTAGTAAGCTCTCCTAGATTGGTAGCCAGTAGCTGAGTTTGGTTTTGCAAAAAAGTGGTAGCTTGGTCATTCAGCTCCAGTAACTGTGCAGTGGCTAAAGACTCTTCTATTAAATCCAGCAGGGTAGGAATGGTGTTGTCTTCGTCACGTGTTACCAGTTGACCGCCGTTTATAACAAACTGGTTGACCATGTCATCCAACACTTGAGCAAATGCAACATCGTTGGTTAAACCGATCAAAGCACTGGAGAGTAAGCTGTATTCAAGTTCGTCTGAAGATGCTGTTGCAACGGCAGTGGCATCGGTTAGGTCGATGCTGTTTAAAGCATTCATATTGCCGATGGAAAATAAGTCTTCCACTTGAGATTGGGCCACTTGCAAGCTTACATCGTTTAAGCCTTGAGGGTAGGTGAGCGCTAATTGAGTAGCCATGTGGCTTAGAGTTGTGATGCTGGTGCTAACGGAAACGCTGCCATTAGCAACCGCGCCTGTTAAATAGAAATCACTTGGTACGGGAAACTGTTCACCAAAATCAATGGTGCCGTTTTCGTTGCTGTCCAGTTCGCTAATGCCAATATAGTCTCCGCAGCCACTGGCGCTGTCACACTTCATGGTGGAATCTGCGCCGTTAGGTGTGACCTCTATGAAGACTGGGCCGCTGTGATCTTGCAGCTGGATAACAAAGTGCCCCTGTTGATCTGTGCTAGTAGTGGCCAACAGCGAGCCAACGCTGCCGTTTTCTAGGCTATAGGCGCTAACCAGACCGTTTACCACTATGCCTTTCACCACGCTACCCTGAACGGTAGAGCGGTTGTTTTGTTGAGGTTGGCTGGAAGAACCACCATCGCTGGAAGAACCGCCGCCGCCACAAGCGCCTAGGCTGAGGGAGAGAATGCCAGCAACACAACTGGGAAGGATACGCTTAAACAACATGCCAAGATCTCTTCGTTACTGGAAGCCTTGGCATGCCAAGATGAACTGCTCAAGGAACTTCACACTGTATATCCATGAATCATCGTAATCACTACGAAGCTAACAACATAAACATAGTCGCTAGAGGAGAGCTTGCATGGAAATACTGTGTTGGTATTCACAGTTTCGAATGGAACTTTACGCTTGTATAGTATTTAAGCAAAGCCAATAAGGACTATTGGCTTTGCTTGTTTTAGGAAGGGTTATGAGAGTGAGCGTTGCCGACGATAAAGCACCAAACAGGCCAGCAAGGCTAGTAATGGCAACGGAATTGCGCCACCAAGGCCTTCTCCAGTATCGGCACCGGCATCACCACTGGCGGAGCGGGCGTTATCTGGACTAACCACAGGGTCATCGTATTCTGGGGTGTCCCATACGATGGGCAGGCTGAGCGTTGAAGCTTCCTCGGTACCGAACACTACAGTATTGATGCTAGGCGTGTCGTCGTAACGCCAATAGTCGTCATCTTTTCCGTCGATTATCAGCAGAATTTGAGTACCGGCAGGGAAGTCCACAGAGGTCCAGTAGAAATCCAATGTAATGGTCTGTAGCTCGCCTTCTTGCGCTGCGCAGCCTTCTGATGCATGGCAGGAGAACGGGGCGTGGCTTACCCATCGCGCTTCACCGGTTTCAGGATCTAAATACAAAAGGTAGCCAAAGTATTGTGCTTTATCTTCTGCAATGATCTGAATGTTTACTTTGGCTTCGCCGCGAAGGTGAACGGCTTCTTCTAAAACCGGTGATAAAAATGCGATACCATTATTGGTGTCGAAGTTGTTGAAGTCTAAAGAGCGGCCAGTATGCTCAAGCGCGCCGGTTACCCAGCCACTATAGATGGTGCGTTGTTCAGTATTGAAACTGATTTCGACTTCAGAATCATTTGCGTAGCTATCAGATAATTCCTGTAATAGGGAACCAGAGTCGGCCACCAAATTGAGTACAAGGTTTTCATCTTCAGGGTGTAGGCTATCGTAACTTTCGCGCTTGCCAGTGTTTAGCACTTTTGTGCTGAAGGGCAGGCTTTCGTTAATGCCATTGTCTACACCTTTAAGATAGTGATCAAACCACAAACCTACGTTTTGCCATACGATATGGTCGTCTCGCCCTAGTAAGCCGCCTGCCTCGCCCGAAGCATGGGTGCCACGGTTGAGCATAAAGCGCCATTCACCTTCATACTGATCAAGCATTCTGAAAACGGTATCCGGCTGGAACAGGTAATCATGAATGTTGTTGGAAATAAACACAGCCGGTTTTTCTTCGCGGCTGTTTACTTGATCCAGGTAACTGATGGGAGAGCGTGCATAACCCCATACTTTAGTGTCTTCCACATTCACGTGATTGCGCATGTTAGCGTAGTTTTCTTCAATTTCAGGGCTGGGGTTGTTGCTAATCAGAAAAGGGATGGGTTGAGAGCTAAAAGTTAGCAACTCAAGCCAGGCGTAGTTTGGGGTATAACCTGCCCATAGAGATTCCACCAGGTCGCCCCATGCACTCATTGCCGCAATAGCTTTTACGCGATCGTCAGTGAATCCGCCCAATAAAGAAAGGCCGGCTCCGTAGGAGACACCGGATAAACCAATTGCATTGGGATCAACTGGTATGTGCGGTGAATCGATTAGGTAATCGATTGCTGCACTGACATCAAAACGATCGCGTTCGCCAGCTGTATTTATCTCATCGGGAGAACCATGGAAACCTCGTGCTGTGTAGCTCAATACTACATAGCCGTTGTTGGCGAGGATTTCTGCCTGGCTGGCATATTCGTGTTCGTTAAGTGCCCAACTACTGATGAAAATTATGGCGGGGAAGGTTTGGTTCGGATCGTCGGAGTTTGGAATGAAAATGTTGGCGGGTAGGCCTATTTGTTCAGAGAGTGGATCATTGGGATCTAAGATGGATGGTACGTAAATATTGTCATCATAGATCCAGTTATTTTCGGAGCTTTCTGTTTCTGCGGAAAACGATAACTGCGAAAAAACTGCTGCGATGAACGCAAGCAGCACTACATGCGTTTTCATAATGTAACCCCTTTCTAATTCTTTTTGATTTAGATTTTTGCTTGGTCTTAACTGACACACTTCCTTGTCAGATGGCCTATTTATAACAGCCTACAAGAAAAGTGTCACTGATAAAAAAGCTTAGAAATGTGTCAATAAGGGGTATAAAGTGCAGTTATTTGTGACTATCTAGTCAGTTTTGGCGCGGTCGTTTTTTTCTGGGGTGGTGCTTCATTTTGTTGAAAGCATAAAAAAGGGTTTAAACGTAAAAACGTTTAAACCATTTGATTCTGATCAATGGTTACGGTCAGAATTTCTGATCGTAAGAAAACGCAAAGATGTAGCCAGTTGCTTCTGTAGAGAAAGGCATGGAGTAGTATGGGTTATACACTACGTCGCCTTGCTGACAGGTGTTCGCGTTTTTCGATTTACAGGCTGGAATGTTTTGTTCGGAATAAAGATAACCAAATGCTGCATCGATTCTAGATGTGCTATCAAGTTGTAATCCTACACCTATTGTATAAAGGTCTGCATCGCCAATCGGGAACAACAAATCAGCGGATGTATCTGGGATGGCTCCTGTTCGTGGCTCGTAGCCTGCTCGTAGAACTAGGTTATCGTTTACTTGATATTCTCCACCAATAGCGAAGGACCAAACATCTTCGTACGCGCGGCGTATTCTCATTACGTCTGGGTCGGCGTTATCTTTAGTTGGTGTAAAGGTGTATATGACGCTGGAAAGGGTTAGGAAGTCTACATCGTTAGAGAATTGGAATTCCAGTTCATCCCATACACTGTATTCAATCCATTTTACATCGATATTAATTTTAAGGTTCGGTAGTAACTTGATTGAAGTACCGAAAGCGATGTTTTGCGGCATGATGTATTCAAGCTCAACAGTCCCGGTCTCAATATGAGTGGCGTTGAACAGTGCTCCACCGACAGCGATTAACGCGGAATCTAAGCCCAGCTCATGGATTCCGTGAGTGGTATCATAAAATTCTTCAGTATTTTCCATCGTGTAATCGCCTTCCAAGTTAGAAGTAGATTCACTTTGGTATAAGAAGCCAAAGGAAAGCCAATCATATGGTTCATACAAAATACCGAAATTAAAACCGACCGATAGAAAATCTTCTATCTCGAGAGATAGTCGGCCAACTGTATCGTATGGTTTTAATACGTAAAAATCTTCAATTCCAAGAGCATCTAGCTCCTGAAGGAAGGCTACTGTTTCCAGCGGTGCGCGAATATAGGAGTCGAGGGCCATGCCTTGGTATGAGAAGTTTACACCTACACCAAATGATAATTCGTCACTAACAGGAATTGCTATGGTAGGGGAGAAGTAGGTTAGTCGCGTAACACCGTTACTAATTCCTTGATAAGCGCCGCTATCATCTTCGTCGCGTTGATAGCCAATACCTTGAGGAGAGTAGACGGCTGTACCGAATGTCCAGCCTCGCGAGGCGTCTTCAAAGGCCATACCGCCAGATGGGAAGGCCAGCAATGGTACTTCTGTCATTCCTACAAAAGGCAGCATAAGAGCTGGTCCGCTTGTGGTGGTGGAAGTGTTTGCTAGTGGGTCTTCACCCCAGCAAGCGTCTAGCTCTGCTTGTGATACTAAATCAGCGTCTGGGCTGCTTCCTGTGCATTCCGGTACGTCGTTATATCTAATCTCATACAGTGCTTTCTTTGAGTCATTACTAGGAAGAGTAGGAGCACCAATTTCTCCGTCTAATTCCATGTGTGCTACGAGCAGTTTAATGTTCGCCTGACGCCCCTTAATCTTCGACAAACCCGCTGGGTTAAAGTGAATAGAGTCAATGCCAGGAGGGTCTGCCGTTACGGCATTACCCAATGCCAGTGCTTTTGGGTTACCGATGGTCAGGTTATGCAGAAGTTGCGCATTTGCGGCTGAGCTGGCTAGGCCCACCGCCATGGCGAGTGTTGTGTAGCGAGCGGCGCCAAAAAGTTTGGATGCAGCTGATTTAGTAAGGTGTTTTTCCATGAAACCAATTCATGCTCTTCGGCTGATACGCATCCGCGTATAGAAACTTCGAGCAGGAACCCCCTTCGCTTTTTATTGTGTTTAATGAAACTATCTGGCGGCTATCTGCATAC
>JBFKSL010000207.1:0-7503 GCA_041626995.1 Ketobacter sp.
ACTGTTCAAAGTGAATATGAAATTGTCTGTTTGTCGCATCGTATTCGCTTTTTACTTTAACCTCTGGTGTGCCCGCTTGCGAATACCAACGTTTAAACCGTGTTAGATCAATACCATTGGCGTCTTCCATGGCTTTTACGAAATCATCACAGGTAACGGCCTGACCATCATGACGCTCAAAGTACAAATCCGATCCTTTGCGGAAACCGTCTTTGCCTAACAATCGATGGATCATACGCACCACTTCGGCGCCTTTTTCATACACAGTAACAGTGTAAAAATTATTGATTTCGATATAGCCGTCAGGGCGAACTGGATGAGCCATGGGGCCAGAGTCTTCAGCAAACTGCACGGTTTTTAACAAATTGACGTCATCAATTCGATTCACCGTGGCAGAACCCATGTCCGCCGAAAATTGCTGATCTCGGAAGACGGTAAAACCTTCTTTTAAACTTAACTGGAACCAGTCCCGGCAGGTAACCCGGTTGCCCGACCAGTTATGAAAGTATTCGTGAGCAATAACGGCTTCCACTCGTTGAAAACCAGCGTCAGTGGTGGTTTTTGCATTGGCCAACACACAGGATGTGTTAAAAATATTGAGGCCTTTATTTTCCATAGCACCCATATTGAAATGGGAAACCGCCACGATCATATAAATATCCAGATCGTATTCACGGCCATAGGTTTGTTCATCCCAGGCCATGGAACGCTTCAGGGAATCCATAGCATGATCGCATTTATCCAGATCATGGGGCTCCACAAACAATTGCAGGGAAACATTTCTGCCTGATTGGGTAGTGAACTGATCTTCCACTACTGCCAAATCACCTGCCACCAAAGCAAACAGATAACAGGGCTTTTTAAACGGGTCTTGCCATACAACAAAGTGACGGCCATCATCCAGTTCGCCGCGTTCGATGGGGTTACCGTTGGAAAGTAAGACGGGGTATTTCTGTTGATCTGCTTCAACACGCGTAGTGAAACAGGACATTACATCGGGCCGATCCAAGTAATAGGTGATTTTTCGAAAACCTTCTGCCTCACATTGGGTGCAGAACATGCCTTTGGATAGATACAAGCCTTCTAAAGAAGTATTTAGGTGAGGATGTATTTTGGTTTCTACGTTTAGAATAAAACGCTCAGGAACCTGATCAACCGTGAGGGTTTCTTCAAAGATGCGGAAATTATTGGCATCTATATCTTCGTTGTTTAACTTCAAGCTGAGCAGCTCTAAATCCGCACCCACTAACTCTAATGGTTTCCCTTTAGCATCAGCTACCACAGGGTTAGCCCGCATATGTAGCTCGGCGCTGACAATAGTGTGGTCGTCAAAAATACGAAAGATTAGTTGGGTTTCGTCGATTAAATAATTTGGTGCTTTGTAATCTTCAAGACGAATGGTTTTTGGTGCGTTATTTTCCTTCATATTGGCTCAACTCATTCTGATATTGTTTTATTACTGCAGAAATTTGACCGGTTTATCTTGAGGTGGTTCATCGGAACATTGTTCGCCCTCTTCCTTGGTGCCCCGATCAATAAACCCAACTCGCTCATCTTGGCTCAGGTTGCGTTCACCGTAGGCAATAATCGCCTGCATTACCTGCTCTTTCTGATCTTGGGTTAAACGGCTGCCATCAGCCCACTTCCCAAGCTCCAGGGCTCGTTTAAGGTTTTCGTAAGTTTCTGGGGTGATGGATTGGATAAGGCTGTTAAAGTCCATACTATACCTGCCTGGGCTTAATTGGGTTTAACTTGATTCTGTTTACAAGGGGCTGGGATTATATCACAGCAGAAGCAGGTTATTCCGTTAACAAAGCCTCCAGAGGCGCGGGGGCAGATAAGCTAAGCCCTTGATATTCAATAGGTAGGTCGTTTTTAAAGCTGTCTAATTGGACTTCCGATTCGATATTTTTCACTATCACCCGCACCCCCAGACCAGAAGCAAAGCGGGCAATACCTTCGATAAAGGCAATATCCCGGCTTTCCCAGGACAACCGCTCTGTAAAGGCGGCAGACAATTTGATAGAAGAAACCGGAATACGTTGCAGATACATTAAAGAGTAACGACCCAGGCCATAATCATCAATGCAGATGCCCACTCCTAATTTACTGATTTTTTCCACCAACAGTTCCACTTGATCAAAATCGTGGGTGATGGTGGATTCTTTTACTTCGAACTCAAGATAAGGCAATAGATCCGAACGATTTAGACTCAGTTGATTTAGGGATTCCACTACTACTGGTGAAAGAAACTGCGAGGTGCTCAGATTTAAGGATACTCTGATGCCATCACCACTTTTAGCTTTCAATCGAGGCAGTGCATCTACAGCGCGTTTGATCATAGTACGGGTTAGTTGATCAGTTAAACCCGACTTTTCGCACAGCGAAATAAACTCGCGTGGAGCAACCATGCCCAGTTCTTCATCCATCCAGCGGGCTAAGGCTTCATACCCAGTAATGGTGGTGCGATCTTGGCCAAACACTGGCTGAAAAAAGATTTCCACTTTTTCATTTTCCAACGCTTCACTTAGACGGGAAACAATATCCAAGGAGGTTTTTAATTCATTTTCTTCCGATTTATATTCTTCGGTTTGAACGCGAGTAGCAGTGCCGACTTTTTGCATTAACTCCGTGGTAATCAAATTGGTTTTCGCCATTAAGTTATAGCAATATTCCAACGAGCTAAGCATTGAATTTACTTGTATGGCCATTTCCGCAATATCGTCACTGCCTCGATACTGTATGCGTTCTTTAAAGTCACTGGATTTCATTGCCGAACGGGTTTGAGCGATAACACCCTGCAAGCGATGCCATATCGGCTGATAATAAAACACAAATATAATGATTCCTGAAATGCTGGCGCTAAGCAGGGTTGCCACCAACCAGGGAAATGGTTCCGTAACAATGGTTTGGGTGGAACCAGCTACCACATACACAGGCCGACCGATAATGGCAGGCATGGTAATCACAGCGCTATTATCAAACTGTAAGGCTTTTCCGTCATTGCTTGCGGAAAGCAGGATGTTATAACTTAAGTTTTTAGCGAGTTTTTCTAACCAATCATCCAGCAGGATTCCAGCAATGGAGATTTCCTGGTTATGCTCAAACACCGAAAGCAACAAGACGCTTTCACGCCAATAGAACACACCGTAATCCGCCTGTCTGGGCAAATTAGCAATGTTGACTAAGGCAGCTAAGAGGTCATTGTCCTGAACTTCATCCACAAGTGTGGTTTTATAGGTAACAATATCTTGGGGAGTAAACACCAAGCGAACATCGGTTTGATAAGGCAATGACAACATCGCCATACCTGGGTTGGCAGACACCCATTTCAAACTGTTCACTATTTGATCTATATGAATATTCAGGTTCTGCTCTACCTGCTTGGCTTCCCTTTGTGCCGGTGCCTCTGTGGCCAGCCAATAGATCCAGGCACTCACAATGACGATAGTAGCCGTTAGCAACAACCAAAATATGAAAGATATGGTCTTCCCTTTCACAACCATAGTGGACGCCTTAAAACCCTTACTGATGTATTCGCTTTGCCACTAAGTGTAGGAGATAAAAAACAAATCTGCTTAACCTGAAGCTTCGCTGGCTACCCAGACAAATGATTGATTATTAAGGCGGCTTTCTTTGCCGATGCGGTAAGCGACCAACAGTCCATTTTTAACCGCGCTGTAGTCGAGACATGCCAGGTTATGGCGGATGATCTTAGGTTCCCCCTGACACCAATAATGACCCACAAAAACAGGCCTTTCCTGTGCAGAATAGGTAATCAGCTGTTTGTGGTCTTCTGACGTTAGCGGGCGTGCCATTAATGAATCAGGTAGTTTATCAGGCTGGAAAATGACATCGGCATAGGTTTGGGGGGATTCGCTCCAAAATTTGGTACGAAATCGATTACGCTGAATACCATCAGAACCTACGATGGTTTGCCCTTCTGGCAATACCATATCGGTACCTTTTAAAAGCCGCTCCACCACCCGATTAGGCTCGGTTGCAGGCTTTAAACTTTGGCTAAGAAAATCGTCATCAGACATCACTCGGCCGCCGTTCACTTGTAATGCCTGCCCAATACGTTGGCTATCCCAACAGGCGTGCACCACTCGAAAATTTTTAAATTCCAAACAAATAGGTAGCTCACGCAGCCAACGAATCAATTCTTTCCATTCATTGGCATGGTAACGATAGTCGATTAAGGTTTGTTTTAGATGCCTGCCCAGGCGGCGGTAATAACGTTGCAGGCGCGGCGTTATAGTATGCTTGCTCATAACAGAATAGATAATGGCATTGTATTCATGATTGCCCAACACCATATAAGCCTGATGCGCATCCACCATACGCTTTACAATGGCCATGGCTTCGCGAATTTTTGGGCCACGATCCAGAATATCACCCACAAACACGACTTTTCTGTCGGGATGCTGCCACACCTGATTTTTTTGGCTATACCCCATCTGGGTAAGCAACTGTACTAACGCATCCGCACAGCCGTGAACATCACCAATAACATCGTAACCGCTAAGCGACGAGTCGTTTAGTATCAAAGTACTTCACTCCACCCCAATTTAGAACGGCAGGCTTCATAAAAACTGTGATTTTTAGGGTGTAACAATCGCAACGGATGGGAACGCTTACGTACGTACACCCAGTCACCGGGTTGAACTACAACGCCGCCTTGGCCATCGCAATTCAACGATGGCGTAAAGTCATTGCTTTCTGATACAAATATTTTAATTTCGCTGTTGCCATCAATCACAATAGGGCGACTGCTCAAAGTATGAGGAAACATAGGTACCAGCACAATGGCATCCAGTCGCGGATGCATGATGGGGCCACCACCGGAAAGCGCGTAGGCGGTGGAACCGGTGGGCGTGGAAATAATTAAACCATCGGAACGCTGGCGATAAACAAAATCGCCATCAATAAACAATTCGAATTCCAACATTTTTACGGAATTACCGGAGTGAAATACCACATCATTAAGCGCTGCGCTTTCACTCATGAGTTTTCCATCACGCTTGATTTGCGCTTCTAATAGAAAGCGATGCTCCATGGTGTATTCGCCGTTGAGCACTTCCTCCACTCTAGATTCTATTTCACCAGGATGGATATCCGTTAGAAATCCTAAACGGCCACGGTTGACTCCAAGTAAAGGCACCTTGTAACGAGCCAAATCTCGCGCTGCACCCAGCAGGCATCCGTCACCACCCACGACAATCACCAGATCACAGGTTTCCCCCAAAATTTTGCGGTTGGCACGCTGATGACCATTTTGTTTTAGCCTAACAGAAGTTTCTTCATCCAGAACCACCCGCAGATTTTTACTGTCCAGGAAAGAAATCAATGCAACCAGGGTTTCTTCCACCAACGGATTGCTGCCTGGCCGCCCCACTAATCCAATATTGCGAAAGGTTTCTTTTTCTCGCATAGCCTCGCCAATCACTCACTATTATTTGTTGTTGGTAATACCACGATTACCTTGCACACCGCCACTGTGAACAAACAAAACATGGCTGCCAGGTGTAAAGCAACCTAGTTCAATCATTTGACATAATGCCATCATGGCCTTACCAGTATACAGGTGATCAAGCCTAAACCCGTTATTTGCAAAAAAATTGTTACAGAACCCTATTAACTCATCATCCGTTCGACCAAACCCTCCGCGATGATGGCTGCTGCTAATCAGCCAGTTAGAAAGATTGGCTTGATAGGGAAAATACGGTTTTAAGCGCTGCCGCATCTGACGATGAACCCACTGGCCTTTTACAGCAGAAATGCCGATAAGCTGAACGCTGGCAGGCACCCCCATACGTAACCCCGCAAAGCTGCAACCGGTTCCCATGGCGGTTAACACATGGGTGATACTCTGTTGCTTAATAAAGAAACCCGGCAGCATGGTTGAGGCTCCCAACACCCCCAGCCAATTATCACCGCCTTCTGGTATCACATAATCGCCAGGGCCAAATTCTGCTGGATGACCTGTTCTACCACACAGTTCACGATAACGGCTTCGACTGACAAATTGTAATTGCATTCCCTGTTGAGCTATCTCCATTAGCATAGAATTACTTTGGGCCGAGAGCTCTTCACCTCGAATAATGCCTAAGGCAGACATATCCACAGCAGCGCACACATGCGCCATGGCATGCAGATGATTGGACCAGGCACCCCCAAACGACACCAGTCGTGTAAAGCCCTGCTGCTTGGCAAATAAAATATTGTATTTGAGCTTAAACCACTTATTGCCTGATATAGCCGGGTGAATATCGTCGGCACGCAAGACGCTGACTTGAACTTGTTTGCGCTCTGCCTCAATTAAGCTCAAGCGCTGAATCCTTAACGGCAATTGCAAACCCAGCTCCGACACAGGTAGAACCGTATTCAGCTGTTGTTCGAAATCGTTAATAAGAGGTTGTAATAGGTGAGGTTGAAAATTCATGGTGGTGAAGGCGCTGCATAACGGCGCCTTATTGCAAGGTATCAGGTATGCAAGTTAACCACATTATCACCGAACTTTCGAGGCAAGTGAGTCTCACAACGATCTGATTCCCCCACCACAAACTGGCTGGGAACATCCACTCGGCGGATACGACAAGCACACACTTTATCATTGGTAAGTGGCGCCATGCATTGGGGTTTTTGGTAATGTTCCAGCCAAGTGCGGTAATGTTCTTCTGACACCAAACATTTATTAGCAGCAAAAGAAGTGGGGTTTTCCATATAGGAAGGCATTTCCTTAAGCGTAATGGAAATATGGCCCGCACCGGGATGGAACGCGATAAAACTGATACCCAATTCTTCAAGCCGATTTAAGAAATCATCGCCACCATTTTGCATTAAACGAATCTTATCTTTGCGCAGCTCGGTTAATTCTTCCCGCAATTGCTTGGCCACATCATGGCGATACATTAACTCCATGTTGCGCAACTCGATGTCTTCTTTAAGCTTGGCGGTTTCTTCTTGAATGCGCTGCTTGGTTTGCTCTTCGTATTGCTTACGCAATGACTCGATTTCCTGCTGACCACTCTGCTGGGCCGACTTCATTTCCAGATCTCGGGCACGCTTGAACGATTCCAATTGCTTACGCTGTGCTTCATTTTGCTCCCGCAATGCTATGTTTTGTGTATGCAGGGATTCATGTTCACTGCGCAAACGATTCACCTCAGCCTTCAGCAGTTCAATATCTTTTTCAAAACCTACCTTAGTGGATTGCAGTTTTTGCTGGGCTTCATTTTGCAAGGTTTGAATGTGCAAGCGCTGCTGTTTGATAAGCGCAGCAATTTTATTTCGATGTTCCGATTCCAGCGCAGCCAGTTGCGCTTCGCTCAGGCCAGGGTCATCACTATCCCAACCAGCATTCACCACCGGTGCGTTACTGGGTGGCTGCTGCACATGCCATCCTTGAGGCGGCTGAGCAACGGGAGGTTGTTGCTGAGGCATGCCCCAATTGGGCGGTGGCGTATTGGCAGGTGGAGGAGCCGGTTCTGGCTCGCTGCT
>JBFKSL010000208.1:0-7483 GCA_041626995.1 Ketobacter sp.
ACTCGAACCTGCAACCCTCGGCTTAGAAGGCCGATGCTCTATCCGGTTGAGCTACGAGCACTAAACTCGGTGTACTTCCAACTATCTGATCTTTCAGCAAATTTGGTCGGGGCAGAGGGATTCGAACCCCCGACATCCTGCTCCCAAAGCAGGCGCGCTACCAGACTGCGCTATGCCCCGTTTCTTTACCGCATCGGTTAAGAGGGCCGCATGATATACATCACAATGGCGCTCGTCAAACATTTTCATAAAAACCAATGAGATCAGAATGTTGGCCCATTCTACTACCTGCTAGACTTTACCGGAACCAGGGGTTAATGAGAGAATAGCCAGCCTTTAATCGGGCAAACACCCCGAACTGTTAACCACCTAAGCGGAAGCCACTAATCACACTATGACGGCGAATATCATTAATGGCACTGCCATTGCGACTGAATTGAAAAGCAAAATCAAACATGCGGTGGCAGAACGGGTTAAAAATGGAAAGCGTCCACCAGGGCTGGCCGTCATTTTAGTGGGCGCTGACCCTGCGTCGGCAGTGTATGTGAATAAGAAACGTCAATCCTGCGAGGAAGTAGGCTTTGTCTCCAAATCCTACGATCTACCAGCCGACACGAGCCAGGAAACGTTGAACGATTTGGTGGAAACATTAAATAACGACGTAGAGATTGATGGCATTTTGGTGCAACTACCCCTGCCCGCCCATTTAAACGACAAAGATATTATTGATGCTATTCACCCAGATAAAGACGTAGATGGCTTTCACCCATACAACATAGGCCGCTTGTGTCAGCGTATCCCTTTATTACGCCCATGCACGCCAAAAGGCATCATGACCTTGATTGAATCAACCGGCGTTCCGTTAAAAGGCCTGGAAGCCGTTATTGTAGGTGCATCTAATATTGTTGGCCGCCCAATGGCCTTGGAACTATTATTGGCCGGCTGCACGATTACCACCTGCCATCGTTTTACGAAGAACCTGCAAGAGCACGTGGCACGAGCCGACCTATTAGTAGTTGCTGTAGGTAAAACTGAATTCATCCCTGGCGACTGGGTAAAACCTGGTGCCATTGTTATTGATGTAGGCATTAATCGCTGCGAAGACGGAAAACTTCGTGGTGACATTGAATTTTCAAAAGCCGCCGAACGCGCAGGCTGGATCACACCAGTTCCCGGCGGTGTTGGCCCTCTTACCGTTGCCACACTTTTAGAAAACACTTTGGCAGCAGCAGAAGAACTT
Source organism: Ketobacter sp. (assembly GCA_041626995.1). GTDB lineage: Bacteria > Pseudomonadota > Gammaproteobacteria > Pseudomonadales > Ketobacteraceae > Ketobacter. The sequence goes on from JBFKSL010000208.1 coordinate 1,241, forward strand.
CACTAACCTTAACCCCCCGAAAGGAATAAGAAAATGGAAGCATTGCTCGTTATTCTTCATACCAATTTTGGTGACATCAAATTGGAACTCAACAAAGAAAAAGCACCTGCAACCGTGGAAAACTTTGTTAGCTATGTTAATGATGGCCACTACAACGGCACTATTTTTCATCGAGTAATTGATGGTTTTATGGTTCAAGGCGGTGGATTTGATCAAGACTTTAATCAAAAGCCAACCAAATCCCCCATTAAGAATGAAGCAAACAACGGCCTGAAAAATGACGTAGGCACCGTTGCCATGGCGCGCACTCAAGACCCACACAGCGCCAGCTCTCAGTTCTTTATCAATATTAAAGACAACGACTTTTTGAACTTCTCAGCTGAAACCATGCAAGGCTGGGGTTACGCGGTTTTTGGTAAAGTTGTAGACGGCATGGACGTAGTGAATCAGATCAAAGGTGTGAAAACTGGCAACAAAGGCTTCCACCAGGATGTACCTTTAGAGCCCGTAATTATTGAAACCGCTGAAGTGGTAAAAGCCGAGTAATGCGACGCCTTTTCATTTCTGATTTACATTTAGATGATAAACGCCCGGACATAACTCGGGCGTTTTTTCATTTGTTGGATCGGTTTTCCGGCAAGACAGATGAGCTTTACATACTGGGTGATTTCTTTGAACTATGGCTTGGGGATGACGCACTAACCCCAACAGCAAAATCAGTAGCGGAAAAGCTGAAGCAATATTCTGAGCGCACTAAAGTTTTCATCATGCACGGCAACCGCGATTTTTTAATGGGTGACCAATATGCAAACGCTTGCGGTGCACAACTGATTCATGAACCCCATTTTATAGAACTTGCTGGAAAACCAACCCTTTTAATGCATGGTGACTCACTTTGCACCGAAGACCATCAATATATGGAGTTTCGGAAAATGGTGCGTAATCCACAGTGGCAGGAAGGTTTCTTGAGCAAGTCAATTGAAGAACGCATTGCTTTTGGAAAACAGGCCCGCGAGCAAAGCCAGTCGGACGCAAAGCAAAAGTCCTACGAAATTTTGGATGTCACACCTTCTGAAGTTGAAAAAGTGATTCAATCCAATGAGGTCACCCTCTTTATTCACGGCCACACTCATCGCCCTGCCCACCATCATCTTGAAAAGTTAAATGCAGAGCGAATTGTGCTGGGTGATTGGCACAATAAGGGCTGGTATCTTTTCAGCGACGAAAATGAACTAACGTTAGAAAACTTCGATTTCCCTGCTTAAATGGAGTAATTTTCAGTTGGCACGCCGCTGTGGAAACGAAACTCAGCATCTTCTGACTCAATGAGCTTTCTTTCCACTTCGCGAAAAAATGCTACCCGATCTTCAATGGGCGCTTCAGAATATTCCCGCGCCAACTCAAGATAATCTTGATAGTGCCTGCTTTCAGACTTCAGTAGAAACTGATAGTACTTACCAATATCGGCAGTATTTTCATCCTGCAAAAGATAAGGCGCTATCGCTTCAAAGCGCTCACAAGATCGCGCTTCTATATAAGCACCAATTATTAGAGTGTCGATGAGTTTTTCGGGCTCAGTATTGCGTATATGCTTTCGCAAACCCATGGCATAGCGAGCTGGAGACATGTGGTCATATTGCACGCCATGTTTATCCATCATATCGAGCACCTGCTCAAAATGAAGCATTTCTTCGCGAGCCAATTGCGACAACTTCGATAACAGGTTACGGCGATCCACATAGCGGAACAGCAAATTTAAAGCTGTCGATGCTGCTTTTTTTTCGCAGTGCGCGTGATCAATCAGCAACACGGGCAGATTTTGCAAAGCAACGTCAATCCACGCTTGGGGAGTGGCACAACCTAAAAACTGTTTGATTTCGTCAAGAGCGCTCATGCTGTTATGTCATTTTGGTTCATTAAAGGCGCGCAGATTATACGGATTCTGTAGAGCGAAAGCGATTTTTACTCTATTCTATGGCTCGCTATCAGGTTAACGCATTCAAATGAGCAACAAATTCAAACAACTAGATCTTCCAGGAAAACTGGGCGTAGCCGCACTAAAACTGCTGGGCCGCCTCCCCTTGCCTGTGGCCAGCAAATTAGGCCGGGCTGCAGCGCAACTGGTCTGGCTTTTCGCTAAAAGCCCTCGCCAAGTGACTTTGCGCAACCTGGAGCTCTGCTTTCCGGATCAGCCCGAAGAAGAAAGGCTCAAACTGGCAAGAGAGTCTTTGATTGAAACCACGGTAACCGCTTTTGAAATGGCTCCAGCCTGGGTTCAGCCTCCAGAAAAAGCACTTTCGTATATTACTCATGCCGAAAATGAGGAGCTGTTTAAAGATGCCATGAAACAAAATCGCGGCATTGTGTTTATAGCACCGCATTTTGGCAACTGGGAGCTAGCCAATTATTACATGGCAAGCAAAAGCCCTCTCATGGTGATCTATAAGCCCAGTGATTCTGAAGCCCTAAATAAGCTGATCCTAAAATCACGCACCCAGATAGGGGAAATGGTACCCGCCGACAAGCGTGGTGTTCTTGCGCTGTTCAGCGCTATCAAAAAGGGCAAAACCACTGGCATTCTCCCAGATCAAGAGCCCTCTCTGTCCAGTGGAGTGTGGGTGCCCTTTTTCGGTATTCCAGCTTTAACGCCAATGCTTGTAAGCAAACTGGTACAGAAGACCGATGCTATTGCTTTGGGCTTTGGCTGCCAGCGCAACCCCGACGGCAAGACATTCCATGTTTTTTACGAGCCTGTGGACGAAGAAATCTACAGTAATGACATGGAAACATCGGCAGCTGCCATGAACCGTTGTATTGAGCGTATTGTTTTGCGCGAACCCTCTCAATTTCAATGGGAATATAAACGCTTTAAACGTCGCCCCGATCGTTCGCCTAACCCTTATCGGTGACCAGCTGGTCGGCACCAATCTAGCTGAAAGCCAGAAATCACCAGCCCTTGCTCCAAAATACATTGCTGTAAAGGCTTGAGATTTTTGATATAATCCGCGCGCTTAATTTTTCGGTATCGTGCTTTGGTGGCTAACCGCTGCCATTGGTCAAGAAAGGAAATCAATCCATTCCTTCGCAATCGAATTCACACTGTAGAGAGGTCATACCGTGCTCGAAGCATATCGTAAACATGTAGAAGAACGTGCCGCTCAAGGCATCCCACCCAAGCCCCTGGACGAAAAGCAAACCGCTGATTTGGTTGAGCTATTAAAGAATCCTCCTGCTGGTGAAGAAAATTTTCTGGTAGAACTTCTAACCTACAGAGTACCTGCCGGTGTTGACCAGGCTGCCTATGTAAAAGCCGGTTTTTTAGCCGCTGTCGCCAAAGGCGAAGCCAGCAGTCCGCTGGTTGACAAGAAAAAAGCTACTGAATTGCTGGGTACCATGCTAGGTGGCTACAACGTTGCGCCGTTAGTTGAGCTGTTAGACGACGCTGAAGTGGGTGAGATCGCCGTTGCTGGTCTATCCAAAACCTTGTTGGTATTCGATGCGTTCCATGATGTAGTGGAAAAATCCAAAACCAGCGAAAACGCCATGACGGTTTTGAAATCCTGGGCGGAAGGCGAATGGTTCACCAGCCGCCCCGCTTTACCTGAGAAAATCACCATCACCGTATTCAAAGTAACCGGTGAAACCAACACTGACGACCTTTCTCCTGCTCAGGACGCATGGTCTCGCCCCGACATTCCTCTGCATGCCAACGCAATGCTGAAAAATGAGCGTGAAGGCATCAACCCAGAGAAGCCCGGTGAAATTGGCCCAATCAGCCAAATCGAAGCATTGAAAGCCAAAGGCCATACCGTTGCTTACGTTGGTGACGTTGTAGGTACGGGTTCTTCCCGTAAGTCTGCCACCAACTCTGTATTGTGGTTCACAGGTGATGACATTCCATTCGTACCAAACAAGCGTCAAGGTGGCATTTGTATTGGTAGTAAAATTGCTCCTATCTTCTTCAACACCATGGAAGATGCTGGCGCACTGCCCTTCGAAGCCGACGTATCTAACCTAAATATGGGTGACGTTGTTGATATTTATCCTTTTGAAGGCAAGATCACTCAACACGACAGTGACGAAGTTATCTCTGAATTCGGCCTGAAATCCGAAGTATTGATTGACGAAGTACGTGCTGGTGGCCGTATTAATCTGATCATCGGGCGTGGCCTGACGACCAAAGCACGCGAAGCTTTGGGCTTGGAGGCCTCTGACCTGTTCCGCTCTCCAGTTGCGGTAGCCGACTCTGACAAAGGTTACACCCTTGCTCAGAAGATGGTAGGTAAAGCTTGTGGCGTTGAAGGCGTTCGTGCCGGTCAATACTGTGAACCTAAGATGACGACTGTTGGCTCTCAAGACACCACCGGCCCGATGACCCGTGATGAACTGAAAGACCTGGCGTGCTTGGGCTTCTCTGCTGATCTGGTTATGCAGTCTTTCTGTCACACTGCAGCGTACCCTAAGCCTGTTGACGTTGCTATGCAGCACACTCTGCCCGACTTCATCATGAACCGTGGTGGTGTTTCTCTACGCCCTGGTGACGGCATCATTCACAGCTGGTTGAACCGCATGCTGTTGCCTGACACTGTGGGTACTGGTGGTGACTCTCACACCCGTTTCCCTCTAGGCATTTCTTTCCCTGCTGGTTCCGGTTTGGTGGCGTTTGCAGCTGCTACTGGTGTAATGCCACTGGATATGCCTGAGTCTGTTTTGGTTCGCTTCACAGGCAACCGCCAGCCCGGCATTACCTTGCGTGACTTGGTACACGCCATTCCTCTTTACGCCATCAAGCAAGGCTTGTTGACGGTTGAGAAGAAAGGCAAGAAAAATGTATTCTCTGGTCGCGTATTGGAAATCGAAGGTTTGGAAGACTTAACCGTTGAACAAGCTTTTGAATTATCTGATGCATCTGCTGAACGTTCTGCCGCTGGTTGCACCATTACTCTTTCCGAAGATTCTGTTTCTGAATACTTGAAATCCAACATCACGTTGTTGAAGTGGATGATCGCCAACGGTTACGGCGACGCCCGTACATTAGAGCGTCGTATTCAAGGTATGGAGAGCTGGTTAGCTGATCCTAAACTGATGCGTGCTGATGACGATGCAGAATACCACTCTGTTATCGAAATCAACATGGATGAAATCGTTGAGCCTATTCTGTGCTGCCCCAACGATCCTGACGATGCTAAAACGTTGTCTGATGTGGCTGGCGACAAGATCGACGAAGTATTCATCGGTTCCTGTATGACTAACATTGGACACTTCCGCGCTGCTGGTAAATTACTGGATAAAGTACCTGCTGGCTCCTTAGACACTCGCCTGTGGTTGGCTCCGCCTACCAAGATGGATGAGCATCAATTAATGGAAGAAGGTTACTACAACATTTATGGCCGCGCTGGTGCTCGCACCGAAATGCCTGGCTGTTCATTGTGTATGGGTAACCAAGCACGTGTTGCTCCTGGTACAACCGTAGTTTCTACTTCAACTCGTAACTTCCCTAACCGTTTGGGTCAAGGCTCTAACGTTTATCTAGGTTCCGCCGAGTTGGCTTCAGTGGCTGCAGTTTTAGGTAAACTGCCTACTGCCGATGAATACATGGGTTATGCTAAAGACATTGATAGCATGGCTGCTGATATCTATCGTTATATGAACTTCGATAAGATGGAAGAGTATCAAGAAGTAGCAGACAAGGTGAAAATTCCTGTTGCACAGGATTCCTAAGCTCTCTTAGCTTCCACAAAAAAGCCCGCTAATATGCGGGCTTTTTTATTCTTATATATTAGAAACTCCACCGAAAACCTGCACCAACTCCTAATGAATTCACATCGAAAGGCGCACTGGAATTTTCAAAGACATCTTTCCGAGATCGATATTGGATTTCAGCGAACAAGGCAAACATATCGTTTATTCTCAGGGAAGTGCCAGCACTAATATACAACCCCATACCTGTATCATCTGCGGAATCACTACCTTCTGGTTTAATTCCATAAAACTCTTCTTCTAATTCAACTTCCAAGCTGTAAAAAAGTAATCCAGCTCGAGCGTAAGGACTGAAGCGCTTACCGGGCAACACATCATAACGACCACCAAAAAAAGCTTCAAAACTACTAACCGAGAGACGGTAACAACCTGTGTTATCACATTCTTTATCGGTTTGTGATTCGTATAAACCATAAAAGCCAGCCTCTACTGCAAAGCTCTGGTTTAATTTTAAACCTGCAATACCTTCAAGCGCCAAAGACC
>JBFKSL010000209.1:0-7464 GCA_041626995.1 Ketobacter sp.
AGGCATACCACGAATGCCGCCCTGACTGGATATCACAATGATCCGACCACTTCCCTTCTGCCGCATTGCCGGAAGCAACGCTTTAGTTAGCTCCACAGGACCAAAGAGGTTGGTAGAAAATAGTTGATGCCAGGCTTCCATTGGCGTCTCTTCCGCACTACCCGCTGCAGCCAAGCCTGCGTTGTGAACAATGACATCCGGTGCACCGGTACAATTCACTATTTCGTTTGCAGCGTTGGCAATGCATTGAGAATCACCCAAGTCCAATTTAATACCAATCAATCGTGGGTCATCGGCTGAGGCACCGGTTGCGGAGCGCAATCGTTCAAGGCCGGCATCTACAGAACGCATGGCTGCAACGATTCGCCACCCTTGTTTGTAAAGGTACGCGGCAGATGCCAAACCCAACCCCCTTGAGGCGCCGGTGATAACAATAGTACGCATAATTAAATTCCCCCTAAGCATGCAGCATTTGGGTTTAAGGTGTTGGTGGTTGGGCGCCCATTGGGTTGTGCTGTCATCCAGGTATTCCACAATCCTTCAAAGTACGGGCCGGGCTCCCCTTCCCGTTCATAGTAACCCTGTGGGTCATATACTTTAGCTTCAGGGAATGGGTACGGGCAGGCAACTGCAGTAGCAATGCCTGATGCCCTTATGATTCCAAAGGCTCCGCCATACATGAAATACGCGATGTTGAGTATGCCGAACATGAGCAGAAACGTAGCCAACCTGGGGCTAGATGAAAGGAAGCGGAGCTTTTGAGCCAGCTTTTCTGCAATGGCCCGTCCGGTATCATCCCGGTAGCAAAGCACACCTGCGGGAATCATCACGAAAGTGACAAACGTGGATTCCCAAATCAGCGGAAACTGAAACGTTGTGCCCGCAAATAAGGAACCCCAAGGAATCACCTGGGAATAAATATACAGCCCGGTTCTAACCAGCGTCACTTCAAGCATCATATCCATGACAAACCCAATCACCAGAATCAGACCCGCCAAGCTCCATAAAGGATGACGCCAAACAAAAGCATCCATCGGCTTTTTGGCCTGTATGCGCCGCAGTATCCATATCGCTGGAAAATAAGGGCCGAAATAAAACATGCAGTAACCAATAACAATAAAGGGCTCTACTGTGGGTGAGATGCTAACGTAAGGCCACCATTCTGGCAGATGCCACAGCTCTGGATTGTAAACAGCATAAGGCGCCCAGTTCATAATTGGGTCTTGCCACACAATAGCGGTAGACGCTATCGCCATAAGCACGCTCGGGTTACCGGGGTTTTTCTTCCAGGACACAACACATAACACGATGACAATCAGCATGGCGATCACCGTGAAGTAGTTAGCCCAGTCCGCCCAATGAGGATAACCAAACAAAAACTCCACAGGACGAGGTACGCCTGAAACCTCAGGATTGGCCACCCGTTCTGAGGTTAAACCGGTGCGGAAGAAACTGGCAAACCACACCAACAAAGCTAATCCTCCCAGCCCCCAAAGCCATCCTACCGACTGTTTGTATCCTGTTTCTTGTAGTGCGCTGCTTTCAGTGCTCATGCGCCTCTCCTTTTTTATTATTGGGTTGTTATTTGCTTTTTATTCCCAGTAAACGACGCGCAGAAGACAACGCTTCCTCGCGATGAGTAGCAACCTGATCGGGATCAAGAGGTTCAAACTGATTGGGTAACAAAGCGGACATTGCTGCCACATAAAAAACAGTGGTTCCAAGGATGGCACTGGCTGCATGAAAAGGATCGTCATGCAATGGTTTCAATTCACCAGACTCACGCCCCGCGCGGAACAACTGAAAAAACTTTGTGGGAATTAACTCGTTGCCTGTAAAAATGCGCAGTGCTGGTTGATCGATGCCATCTGCCACAAAACGCATAACCAGGCGAGCCAGGTTAGGTCGCGCAACAACAGAATCAACCCATGCGCCCACTGCCAGTTCTAGGCGCTCCGATATGCTTCGGTCTGTTGAATCGATCAATTCAATCAAAGTCGTGCTCAACGAACTGAATGAGTCAGCGATCATTGCGTCGTAGAGCATCTGCTTGTCCTTGAAATAATAAAACAACGCAGCCCGAGTCATCCCAAGCTCATCAGCAATGTCCTCTAAACGGGTAGCCGCAAACCCCAGCCTTGCAAAATGATTTTCTGCAGAATTTAGAATCGCCGCTTTCGTTTTTTGTGCTTTTTTCGGAGTCGCTTTCTTTGCTGTTGTGGATTTAGCCATATCTACTTCTGATTCCGTTTTTATGTCGTTATTTCAATTTCGTGACGAGGATATTTACACATCATTTACTTACTCGCAAGTTAATATTTTACTTGCGAGTAAGTAAATATCCTCGTAGAGTGAAATAACAATTTGTTGAGGAGCGCCCATGACGATCCTTACCGATAAGAAACGATTCCTTAAATATCAATAAGATAGAAGCATAATCTAAACCGTTCTGAGGAGAATAACGAAATGTGGGAGTTAATTTGGACTGAAATGGTCCGTCTTGGTCTGGCGTTTGGTGCCATAGGTCTGGTGATCTGGTTTTGGTATTGGCTGATGGATTCCCTGGGCACTTTTTAGTGAGCTTTGCCGTGGCAGAGAACGCAAAAGAAGATCAGGCAAACCGGATAGAACGCTGCTGCACCTTGATAGCCGCTGGGTTATCAGGTGGTGTGTGCAAGCGGGTACGATTAGTGTCCGGTGAACAACGAGTATTCGCCGCAACCAGTAGTATGGCGGAACTCTATGCGCCCTATCCCGCCCAGTCACCGGGGTGGACACTTCGAACCTGGACCTGCGGCATAGCCCTGCAATGCGCACCGTCCAAAAAGCGACTGGAGTCATTCACGCTGTCGGCTCTCACTGACCGGCAGTCTGTAGCGCTTTTGCTAGTGGAAGGTGCTGTGGCTCTGGGATGGCTTGGAAATCACTGGCCTGGTCTGGTGAAAGAAGTAAAGCGATTGCTGCCAGACATGGAAGCGCTGGATGAAAACATGGAAGGCGAAGAAATGTTGGAACGAGCTATAAAGCTTGCCAAATCCAATGCGACTTTGTTAACGCATCCAGTGCTTGGCGCATTACCGAAGGGGCTCGCCGGAAAAAGGGGTATCCTGGCTGCCCTTCAGCGTGCCCAAGCTCGGGCACCCTGGTCCATCAATAAACGCTATATCTCTCCCGGTTACGAATCTATCCCAGCCGGTGGTGAAAGCAACATCAAAAGCTCCAGGCTGCCTTCTGCCAGTAAGCCGGAAGAGGACGACATAGAGATTCGCGCCAATCAACGTGCAGGTATTCCCTACCCTGAATGGAACATGTGGACCCAACAGTTCCTCAAAAATCATGTGGCTGTTTTAGAGCGTAAGATCAAAACCACTAAGAGAACAGCCAAACCGGTGTCGATTGAACTGCGCAAGTGGTTTGAAGAGCACACCCATCGAGTCATGAAGAATCGGCTAGATGATGGCTCTGATTTGGACATCGAACAATATATAAATTATCGCGTCAACTTGCTCACAGGCATGCAATCCGATGGGCGGTTGTTCCGAGATCTACAACCCGCTTTTCGTGACGTCTCCACCGCACTATTGCTCGATGGTAGCGCTTCATTAAGTGCTGCCGGTGGTGACGTGTTCAAACTGGAACTGGCCTGTGCAGATGGGCTGTGCAATGCCATGGCACTAGCAAAAGAGCGGCATGGATTATTCGTATTCAGTGGCAAAACTCGTCATCGCGTGGATATCACCTGCCTTAGAGATTTCAAAGATTCCTATTCGGTAGCACCAGGTGAACTGGGTTTAAAAACCGGTGGCTATACGCGGTTAGGCGCGCCACTTAGACATCTAACCAATCGATTACTGGATCAAAAATCAGAAAGACGGCTACTGATCGTCATTGGCGACGGAATGATATCAGATGAAGGCTATGAGGGGCGTTACGCATGGGCTGATTCAGCCCATGCAGTTAATGAAGCAGAAGAAGCTGGGGTATCCATATTTTATATCGGCGTAGGACAAACCCGAGTTGATCCCCTTCCCGATGTATTTGGGCCAAGACGCCATACCAGAATTCGCAACATTGAAGAACTTCCTAGGGTGTTAGCAATCGTGCACCGTGAACTGGTTGCAGCTTAGCCCCAAAAAAAACGATAAAAACTGAGGTGACTATGAACGATACGTTCTACAAAACCAATAAAAATGAAGTGGAATTGTTTAGACAAGCTGCCGAGCAGCGACTTCCAGTCATGCTTACCGGGCCAACTGGCTGCGGTAAAACCCGACTAATCGAACATATGGGCGAAGTATTAGGGCGCAAAGTCATCACAATCAGTTGCCACGATGATCTAACCAGCGCTGATTTGGTAGGAAGATTTATGGTAACAGGCGGCGACGTAATTTGGAGTGACGGTCCGCTGACCCGAGCAGTAAAAGAAGGCGCAATCTGTTACTTGGACGAAGTTGTAGAAGCTCGCCACGACTCCCTGGCAGTCCTGCATTCACTCACAGATCATCGACGCACATTGTATCTGGATCGGGCTGGCGAAAATGTTCAAGCTCCAGATACGTTTATGCTGGTTTGCTCATATAACCCTGCATATCGCAGTTCACTTAAAGAACTGAAACCTTCGTTCCGTCAACGCTTCGTCACTGTGGCAATGGATTTTCTGCAACCGGAACATGAAATACAAGTGCTCATGTCCGAAGCCAACATCAGTGAAAACACAGCCACAAAACTTGTGAAATGCGCCACTGCCATTCGAAATGCGGATGACGTGTTTCATTTCGAGCCGCCCTCCACCCGTGCATTGGTAACCGCAGCTAAAATGATTGCTGTAGGTGCCAGTGAACTGGAAGCAGCGGAGGTCGCCATTCTAGCGCCCCTTAGCAATGATGGAGCCGTTACCGATGGTCTCAGTGAAATTGCTGCAGCTTGCCTAGGTTAGAAACCCGAACAAAAAAACAAACAACAAGAAATCACATAAATAGAAGGTAATCGCAATGAGTAAAAACGAAGTCTCGGAACAAGACCGCCGAAGAAAAAAGGCCTTGGTTGTATTCCAAACATTATTGTATTCGTATTTGTTGGGACTCTTCCTGTTTCAACTTCATCTTTATTCAATCAGTGACTGGTAATCGCCATGGGATCAACAACATTTGGCGTTTATGACGCACATCAGGACAACAGCAAACAGGCGCAATGGCAGGCTGACAAATGGATGATCGCCGGCACACTTTTAATGGGTACTGGGGTGCTTGGAATTTTTGGACTGCCACTTTTCTTTTACGGTTTGCACTTGCAGATTCAGGCGGGTAAAGCGGGCCTCTCGGTTCGCCCGTTGATCGTAACGTTAATCGGCTACCTGGTAATAATCGATTCATCGCTGAACAGCTTGGGCTGGGCAATGGATTTATTTGCCAACCACTCGCTTATAAATCGCGTTTTAACTGCGGGTTGGGGAGCGGTTTTTGATGGCGGTTATTTCTGGCATTACAACGAGTTGACAGTTGGCCCATACGCTGTGGGTGGCGCCGGTGCACCGGGTGAAAAAGGTTGGGAGATATCTTTAATCCTTGGTTGTTTCTGCCCCCGTTTAGCAGCTGCAATAGGCTTGCTGCAAATGAAGCGCTGGGGACAACAATGGTTAATTGTCACTTGTTGGATGGGGGTTATTGTCTGGATCGGTTACAACCTGAATATGACGTTTTATGCAGACGTACGCTACGCCAATATTACCTTTCCGGTATGGGGCTGGTGGATCTACGACATTTTCTATATTACGCCGTTCCTGTCGTTGCCGTATCTACATACAGTGAACCGAGAAATATTCACAGACTGATTCAGGCTTATCCAATAGGTGAAAGACATGAATAACAAAGAAGAAAAGGATCTGCCACTGGGCACAACGGGGCACTTTGCCAACATGCATAAGTGGTTGCAACGGGCATTGTTTGTTTGCTTGGTCGCGCTGGTGCTTGAAGCATCGTTCAGCTTACCAGGGCTGCTTATCTGGTTCGGTTGGCCAACGCTAAGCATGACTGAAGTTTGCGATGAGTTAATGAAAGTGCGCTGGTCTGACGACAACGCTGAATGTTTGGTGCCACATCCCCTCTATGGAGCAAACGAAGGTGAAGGACGTACCACAGGTGTAAATGCGACCGCTCAGGATCAGTGGGGTATCCAACCGCGCCCGGAATACAAACGCATAGGCTTTCGAGATCTTGTTAAGTTTCGAGATGAAAGATTAGTGAGAGAAGCCGAAGCCAGAGCACGAGTGGGTTTGGAAATCCAAGCCACCGGTTCATAAAAAATTTAAAAATATGTAAAGAGAGGATAGATCATGGAAAACCAATACGTGGGAAAAATGAAACGACCTGACCATGTTCCCGAGGAACTGGTGTTTGATTTTGATTACAACAATGACCCAGGTTATTGCAGCGATCCACACAAGCGAGCTGCGGAATTACTGCTTGAAGCACCTGCAATATTTTGGACACCGTATAACGGTGGACATTGGATGATTATGTCCCATGACGCAGTAACAGAAGCCATGACAGATTACAAAAAGTTTTCAAGTGAGCACTTCTCACCTGAGGCTTTTGAGGCAATGATGTCAGAATTACCAGAAGACGAAAGAATCCCCGCACCTATTCCAATCTGTATAGACCCTCCCCTGCACACCAAACTGCGTGCTCCGCTATTTGCTACCTTTTCCCCAAAATCTGTCGCTGCCATGGAACAAAAAATTCGAGCGCTGGCTGAACGCCTGGTGGATGGTATTGCGGACAAAGGGCAGTGTGAATTTCAGCATGATGTATCAGACATCTATCCAGTTGAAATATTTCTATCTATGTTTGGCTTGCCAGTAGAAAAAGAACGTGAATATCGAGAATTAGCCAAACAACACCTTTCAGTTATATCGCCTGACCTTTCAGAAAATATGTTGATGATGAAGGCAATCGCGGATGTGCTTAGGGAAACCATAGTTGATCGAAAAAACAACCCAAAAGACGACATTATCAGCATGCTTTGGTCGCTTAAGCTTGATGACGAAGATATGAATCTCGACATGATGTTAAGTTACTGCGTCATTCTCTTCATAGCCGGGTTGGACACTGTAGTCAATGCGCTCGGTTTTGGAATCCGTCATTTGGCTAGCGACACACAGTTGCAACAGGAGCTGAGAGAGTGCCCAGAACTAATTCCAGAAGCCGTAGAGGAAATGCTGCGTCGCTACGCATTTGTGGCGCCTATTCGGATGGTGAAATCGGATACTCAATTTCGCGGTATCAAGCTGGCACAAGGTGAACGGATCATGATGTTTATCCCAGGTGCCAGTGTCGATGAAGAAGTCTACTCAAACGCCAAAGATTTCGACCTGCATCGTGGGAAGAATAACCACCTGGCGTTTGGTGCAGGCCCCCATCATTGTCTGGGCTCCCATCTTGCGCGAATGGAACTCAAAGTAATGTA
>JBFKSL010000210.1:0-7454 GCA_041626995.1 Ketobacter sp.
AGACGTGTTCTACATTACCAATTCGGAAGGGCAACCGATCAAAAATGCAGAGCTATGCGAGCGTTTACAATCCACCATCAAGGAAAAACTGGATCAGCCTAAAAACCCATGAATTCTGATTTAATAAAATTACAACCGTATCCATTTGAAAAACTGGCACAACTGTTTAAAGACAATCAACACCAGAGCGATCTAACCCATATTCCGCTTTCTATCGGCGAACCCAAACACGAAAGCCCTGAGTTTGTGAAGCAAGTTATTCAAAATAACCTGGATAAACTTGCCAATTACCCTACCACTAAAGGTTTACCCGAACTACGTGCAGCCATTGCTCAGTGGACAAGCACCCGCTTCCAATTAGGCGAACAGGGTATTAATCCAGAAACCCAGGTTTTGCCCGTAAATGGCACCCGTGAAGCGCTATTTGCTTTCACTCAGGTCATGATTGACCGCTCTAACGCGCCGTTAGTTATCTCACCCAATCCTTTTTATCAGATTTATGAAGGCGCAGCTTATTTGGCAGGAGCAGAACCCTACTTTCTCCCCTGCTTGGAAGAAAACAGCTTTATTCCAGATTACGATTCTGTGCCCGCTGACGTCTGGCAACGCTGCCAACTGTTATTTATCTGTAGCCCAGGTAATCCCACGGGCGCAGTAACCGATGAAGCCACCCTGCAAAAGCTGATCAAACTGGCCGATCAATATAACTTTGTCATTGCATCCGACGAATGTTATTCCGAGTTGTATTTTGATGAAGCAAATCCACCGGTTGGATTGCTTCAGGCTTGCAAAAACATGGGGCGTGAAGATTTTAAACGCTGCGTGGTTTTTCATAGTTTATCGAAGCGTTCCAACCTGCCGGGTTTACGTTCTGGTTTTGTGGCAGGTGATGCGGAACTCATCGCCGCGTTTTTGAAATATCGCACCTATCATGGCTGCGCCATGCCAGTACAGCATCAGTTAGCCAGCATCGCCGCCTGGCAGGATGAAGAACACGTAAAAATCAATCGTGCTTTGTATCAGAAAAAGTTTTCCGCTGTGTTAGACATTTTATCGACGCATTTAGAGGTAACCTTACCCGACGCCAGTTTTTATTTGTGGCCGAAAACGCCCATTGCCGATACTGACTTCGCCAAAGGTTTATTTGCACAACAGCACGTTACCGTTTTGCCTGGACGTTATTTATCGCGCACGGTTAATGGCATCAACCCTGGTGAAAACAGAGTACGCATGGCTTTGGTTGCACCTTTGGAACAGTGCGTTGAAGCCGCACAACGAATTCGTTTATTTATAGAAAATATTGAGTGAACAGGAGACTTGTCATGTCTGACTTAAAGACCATTATTGAAACTGCGTTTGATAATCGCAATAGCATTTCCCCATCCAGCGTTGACGCCAGCGTTAAGACGGCGGTAACGGAAGCATTGGGTATGCTGGACAACGGTGAAGCTCGCGTGGCTGAAAAAGTTGATGGCGAGTGGGTAGTTAACCAATGGTTAAAAAAAGCGGTTCTCTTAAGCTTCCGCATTAATGACAACGCGCCTATTGACGGCCAATTTACTCAGTACTACGACAAAGTACCTTCCAAATTTGCTGACATGACTCCTGAGCAATTTAAGGCTTCTGGTGTGCGCGTTGTGCCTCCTGCTGTTGCCCGCGCTGGCAGCTATATTGCGCCTAACGTGGTGTTAATGCCTTCTTATGTCAATATTGGTGCCTATGTGGATAGCGGCACTATGGTGGATACCTGGGCCACTGTAGGTTCTTGCGCACAGATTGGTAAAAATGTGCATTTGTCTGGCGGCGTTGGTATCGGTGGCGTGTTGGAGCCATTACAAGCTGGCCCAACCATTATCGAAGACAATTGTTTTATCGGTGCTCGTTCTGAGATTGTTGAAGGCGTGGTTGTGGGTGAAGGCTCTGTTATTTCCATGGGCGTTTACATTGGTCAAAGCACGCGTATTTTTGATCGCGAAACAGGTGAAATTCATTACGGTAGAGTGCCAGCGGGTTCTGTTGTGGTTTCCGGTAACCTGCCTTCTGCTTGTGGCAAATACAGCTTGTATGCTGCCATCATCGTTAAGAAGGTGGATGAGAAAACTCGCGGCAAAGTGGGTATTAATGATTTGTTGCGTATTACGGATTAATTTCGCTTCGTTACGAACGTGACGCAGGTAGCGGGGAAGCTTTTAGGGGCCGCCACTTGGCCTTCGGCTTCCCTGCTTGATCTCCACTTCGCTTTTACCTTTTGAAGAGAATAAACATGACCACCACCCTATACGGCATCCCCAACTGCGACACCGTAAAAAAAGCCCGTAAATGGTTAGAAGCCAACAACATCGATTACACCTTTCACGACTTCCGCAAAGACGGCTTAAATGAAAAACTGCTAACTGAATGGTTCAAACAACCCGGCTGGGAAGTGTTACTCAACAAACGCGGCACCACCTGGCGACAACAACCAGACGACGTTAAAAACAATATCGACGAAGCCAGCGCCAAACAGCTTATGCTGCAAAACCCCGCTATCATCAAACGTCCGGTAACCGTATCCGGGAAAACCGTAAGCGTCGGTTTCAAAGAAGCGGATTACAAAGCTCTCTTCGCCTAGAACGAGCCGCAAATAAAGCAAAAAACCCACCAAAATGAGCAGGTTGCTGAGTGTTGTCTATACTAATTCAGTAAAGTTACAGAGTTGGTAAGCAATATACGCATTATGGATACACTTCCCTACCTGCTTCCCTGGGTTCTACTGTTGTTCGCCGCTGGCATCGCTGTGGCAATTAAACTATTGGATATCAAGACAATAGTGGGTATCGCTGTGGTATCCACCCTGGGCTTGTTTATGGTGTTAATTGCCGTATACGCTAACATCGTAACCAGTCAGCAATTCAACCTAATTGAAGAAAAACAACAAGCCGTGTATGACATGGAAGCTTGGAAATACAAGCACATGGATGAAATGTCTCTAATCATCGCCCAATTGAAACCGCCCAGCGATGAAGTTCAGGCCTTGGTTAAACAACTCATCAGCTTTGGCTGGAAGATGAATAATCGCAAAATCATTCAGGCCCAGGAAGCCCACGCAGCCAGAGAGCGATTAATTGGTGAACTGGAGCTAGGTAAGCCCATGTTAATTAAAGGTATTCCTACCGTTGTGGACGACAAGATCGTTGATTTATCACTGCGACAACTAGGTTTTACTGTTATCCCCTATCGTGAAGATGAAACCCCTGAAGAGGATGCCAACATCATCTACTACGGCCGTGACATGGACGTGTTAGAGGTGAAATTGACCGCACTCACCC
Source organism: Ketobacter sp. (assembly GCA_041626995.1). Taxonomy (GTDB): domain Bacteria; phylum Pseudomonadota; class Gammaproteobacteria; order Pseudomonadales; family Ketobacteraceae; genus Ketobacter. Next base: position 3,309 of record JBFKSL010000210.1, read on the forward strand.
TTATGCGCGCAGGCATCGAGCTAAAAGCCATAAAAGCCTTCCCCAAAGCCACTCAAGGCAATCTGCGGGCCATAAAAATTGAGTGGAACAAATACTACATCAGCCGCAAAGCGTTAACCGTTGAAGAGGTGGAAAACGCGGAAAGCTTTAAGTAACCAGGCCTCGGTAATCACCCCCTAATTTGCTATCATAGCGGGCCATTTGATCACCGAGGAACCCATTTCCATGTCAGACCTGTCTGCCACTCTGCAGTTGGCCCAGCAATTGATCGCGCAGCCGTCGGTTACCCCTGACGACTGTGATTGCCAGAACATGATGATCGAGCGCTTGGAAGCCATTGGATTTACCGCAGAGCGTCTACGCTTTGGGGAAGTGGACAACTTTTGGGCTCGGCGCGGCAATGACGGCCCTGTACTGGCCTTTGCTGGTCATACCGATGTGGTTCCCACCGGCCCAGTGGACAACTGGGAACACCACCCTTTTGAGCCAAAAATTGAAAACGGCATGCTGTGTGGCCGCGGCGCCGCTGATATGAAAGGCAGCCTGGCCGCCATGGTCACCGCCTGCGAGCGTTTTGTGGAAAAACACCCAGACCACAAAGGCTCCATCGCCTTTCTGATTACTAGTGATGAAGAAGGCCCAGCCATAAATGGCACCGTAAAAGTGGTGGAACACCTGGAAGCCCGCAATGAAAAAATGGATTGGTGCATTGTGGGAGAGCCATCCAGCTCAGAAAAAGTGGGCGACGTGGTCAAAAATGGCCGACGCGGTTCACTGGGCGCCAAGTTAATCGTAAAAGGCATTCAAGGCCATGTGGCCTACCCTCACCTGGCCCGCAACCCTATACATCAAATTGCTCCCGCTTTGGACGCATTGGCCAAAGCCCATTGGGATAACGGCAACGAATTTTTTCCACCCACCTCATTTCAAATTTCCAACATCAATGGCGGCACGGGTGCAACCAACGTGATACCTGGTCATGTGGACATTGTTTTTAACTTTCGTTTTTCAACCGAAAACACGGCGGAATCGTTAAAGGAAAAAACACGCCATATCTTGGATAGCTTTGATCTGGAATACGAAATCGAATGGACACTGTTCGGGCAGCCTTTTATTACTGGCCACGGTGACTTGGTAAATGCCACTGTTAGTGCAATACGCACCGAAGCCAATATAGAACCAGAGCTATCCACGTCCGGCGGAACATCCGATGGGCGTTTTATTGCTCCCACTGGTGCACAGGTGATCGAGCTAGGCCCATGTAACGCCACCATTCACAAATTAAATGAGCGCATCAAAGCCGACGATTTGGATATACTCACCAAGGTATATGAACAAATTCTTGTAAACCTTTTAACGGAAGCGCCCTATGACCAATGACAGCCTGGCCTACCTGGACGATTTGGAAATCTATACAGATTGTACCGACATAGATGCCATGGAAAGTTGGTTGTCTGCCAATTTTGAAGGCTTTGAAGTAAAAAGCAAAAGCAAAAAAGGCTGTAAGTTTTTCTCCTTACATAATGGTCAGAAAAGCGAAGGCATGATTGTGCTCAATGCAGGCCGTACGGGTTTTACTTCCATTTGGATTAACAGCCGCAACACACCATGGAAAGACGACGTGGATATGGGGCGTAGTGCATACCAAACGTTGCAATCCACAGTGCGCTGTGTAGAAAGTGCTTGGTCGAAGGGTGATGACCCTGATCAATGGTTGGAAATCAATGATCAGGGAGAAAACATTATTCAGTGGGTAACGGAAGAGGATTAAGCCGACACCAGCGCTGCCTGACCCAACATTAACTTATTCAACGAGCCGGTAAGCAAACCAGGATTATGCTTACCTTTAAGCCGACGTCGCGCCTCCATATAAGGTGGCAAGTATTTTAAATGCGCGGGTAAATACGGATACACCTTCTGAATCGCTTTTAAGTCTTTTTCAAACATCATTCGGTTTTTCGGCGTATCAGCAGGCAAATCAAATTGCTCGCGCACACTTTCAGGCAACAAGTACGCCGTTAAGTTCTTATAACGATCCAGCAACGGCTTTAACATGGGGTTAATGTTAAATACGAAATGGGTGATTTCCGCACCTGCATCCTGAACATTTAGTTCATTGGATTCCCACATACGCTGGTTATATTCCAAGAACTCATTCCAGTTAGGAGGCAAGGCCTCTTCAGGAATACCAAATAAATAGGCAAACAGTTTTGACTCCTGATAATACTGTTCTTTCTCGGAATCAGTTAGGGGCTCAACCAGTAATTCATACATTTTGGCCGAACCTTCCCACAACGTAGCGTGCACCCAAATCATCGCGTTTACTTCATTAGCCATATAGCGGCTCCCTTGCGCAAAGGCACCTGAATCCTGCTCCACTTTGCCGACAATTTTTCGGTGAATGTCGTGCACTTTTAAAGAACTTTCCACCACTTGATCCAGGTTGCCAAACACCATGGAATACACATTGGTAAAAGTGCCACGAAAGCGGCTCCAGGGATCTTCCATGGTACGCGAATGTTGTTTAACACCGTTCGCCACCCAAGGGTGAGCTGTTTGCAACAACACCGCGCGACCAGCACCTGCAAATGTGGAGATATGGCGAGTTACTTTCCAAAACATACTGCGTGGGCCAAATATGCCCTCGTTAGGATTGATCACCTGACCTTTCATTTCTTCTAATTGTGCAATCAAGGAATCACGAGTAACAGGTTGATAGGATGACACTATTATCCCTCCAAAATTATTCTGTATTATGTTGTCGTAGTCAGTACCATTGAACCTAATTTATCCGCATTAACTCAATGGCATTAGCACTCATTGCCATTGGCGAAAACATCCACAACAAGCGAGCGATTAACCCATGTCAAACAGCTCCACCCTCGACCTGCCCAGTATTTACGATTACCTGTTGGAAAACTCACTGCGTGAAGATGAGTTACTGTTTGAATTAAGAAAAGTGACCGCAGAAGACCCCATGGCGCGCATGCAAATCGCACCTGAACAAGGGCAATTTATGGCGTTGCTGGTAAACCTGCTCAGCGCAAAGCGCATCATTGAGGTAGGCACCTTTACCGGTTACAGCGCTTTATGCATGGCAAGAGCATTGCCCGAAGATGGCGAATTGATTTGCTGCGACGTGAGCACTGCGTGGACCACTATTGCGAAAGATTTTTGGCAACGGGCTAAGGTTGATCACAAAATTCAATTACACATTGCCCCAGCAAACAAAACCTTAGAGAACCTGATTCAAACCGGCCGTAGCGGTCAATTTGATATGGCTTTCATTGACGCCGATAAAGAAAACTATGATCAATATTACGAACAATGTTTGCAATTACTGAGGCCAAACGGACTGATCCTTTTGGACAATATGTTGTGGAGCGGAAGGGTTGCAGACGATCAATTTCAAGACGAAGACACCGTGGCAATCAGAGCACTAAATTGCAAAGTTCGAGACGATGAACGGGTGGAAATCAGCCTGCTTCCTGTGGCTGACGGGATTACACTAGCACGTAAGCGATAGACTACAACTATTTGATTATACAGGACTTTTAGAAAGGTCGAGCTGCCCAATCGCCAAAAAAAGCCTGTATCACCATAGCTGAGGAGTTTTAACAGTAAGACAAGACACATTCATGCGATTGGGCAGTCGAGACTCAGATAATAGACCGCAAAAACAGCCGGAGGCAAGGGCTGATCCGGATAAATTCATGACATTTTTTTTGCGAAAAAATTAGTTTGTACTCACTTACATTTAACACCATGAGTCCCATAGCTTTTTCATGCTAATAAAATTAGGAAAAGGTATCAAGGCTGCCCCAAAATTTCCAAGAAATACCCCTCAATTCAATACCTGTTGGCTTTCCTGTAACAGACACTCAAGGTAAGATGACAGTGCTCCATTTTAGCCCACACCCAAGGATCGCCACATGCCTGAACCTCAACGACACTTGCGCACCTGTAATCTCTGCGAGGCCATGTGCGGCTTGGAAATCACCCATGACAAAGGACAAATTGTAAGCATTAAGGGTGATAAAAATGATCCTCTCAGCAAAGGCCATATTTGCCCCAAAGCGGTGGCCCTTCAAGATATTCACAATGACCCTGACCGTCTCCGTTACCCTCTGCTGAAAACACCACAGG
>JBFKSL010000211.1:0-7445 GCA_041626995.1 Ketobacter sp.
AAGGAGAAACCGAGCAAATAGTTGCGTATCCGAAAAAGCTGAATCCTGATTTATGGGTAATGCAGGATGGTGTTTCAAATATGCACATGGCTCTTTCTTTTGTGTGGGATTGGAAGGCAGATATTATTAGTAAAATTCCGGAGGTGGAAAGGGTAACCGGGTTTTTATATTTGAATACCGTGATTCAGGTTAAGGATAGCAAATTATTCGGTTTTGTGGTTGGACTGAATTCAAAAAACAGTAAGGCGGGCCCTTGGGAGATTGTGAGGGGGCGAGGTTTAGAAGCTGAAGATGAAATAGTGATTCCTGAACCGATGAGGACCGTATATAACATTGAGTTAGGAGACAATGCGAGAGTTATAGATTTAGATTATCGGATTGTTGGTTTTTCAAAAGGAACCTATTCTTCAGCAAATCCTGTATTTTTTGTAATGAAACCCCGCTTGGAATCATCGCTTTCGTCAGAAGGAACGCTATCCTATTTTCTTGTTCATGCTAAACCAGGAGTAAATATTAACGAGCTCAAGAAAACGATTTTATCCAAAATTGATAAAGTTAATGTGATTACTCAAGAAGAATTTCTTGCCAATGATTATAATATGGCTACACAAATGGGTGCTGAGACCATCTTAATAATGACATTAATTTGCACCATGCTGTCAGCGCTCATCATTGGATATACAAGTTTTTCAATGACCATTAAAAAACGCAGGGAGATTGCAATTATTAAGGCAATAGGAGGCAAGGGTTATCAACTTATACTCGTTATTTTAATGCAGTCACTCATTATCAGCACGCTGGCTTACCTGTTTGCTGTGATGCTTTTACTGCTCGTTGACTTTGCTATGCCCTTTCTTGCGCCACAAATCACCATAGGGTTGTCGTGGCAGTTGTTATTACAGCCTTTTTTCTTTGTGATTCTTATTTCTATTTTAGGATCGCTTTATCCTGCCATCAAATTAATTCGATTATACCCAGCTGACGCGTACCGAACAGGATAATTAAAAATGAAAACCATTATAGAAACCATAGATATCTGTAAATATTACGGGGTTGGTGACGCAAGAGTAATGGCTGTCAATCAAATCTCCCTCTCGATCAAGTCAGGAGAAATATTATTGATTATGGGGCCCTCTGGTTCAGGAAAAACGACTTTCTTATCCATGATGGGTGGATTGCTTAGTGCTGACGAAGGTGAAGTCATTATTGACGGCATCAACATCAATAAAATTAAATCAACCCAACTTCCCGATATCAGAGCGAAGACCATCGGTTTTATATTTCAATCGTTTAACCTGCTAGATGCTCTTACTGTAGAAGAAAACATTCTTTTTCCATCCACACTTATAGATGCCGATAAAACAGCAATTAAAAATCGGTGTGCTGCGTTAATTGAAACCCTTGGCTTGAAGCATCGAAAGCATGCATTACCTCAAACATTGTCAGGTGGTGAAAAACAAAGAGTAGCTATTGCCAGAGCGTTGATTAACCAACCTAAGGTCATTCTGGCTGACGAGCCCACGGGTAATCTTGATTCTCAATCAGGGCAAGAAGTCATGATGCTTCTGCATGATATAGCCCGAGATCAAGGAGTTTCGGTGCTTATTGTAACTCATGACCCACGAGTGGAAGATATTGCCGATCGCATTTTGTGGTTAGAAGACGGCAAGATCATTGATCGAAAACAGGATGAGCACAAATGGGTAAAAGACCCAGTTTGTGGTATGCGGGTTGATGAATGGCGTGCTATTTATTATTTGGAATATGATCAAAAACGTTTTGCGTTTTGCTCAAGTCGGTGTTTGCACAGGTTTGAATCCGAACCAAACAAGTACTTAATTTAGTGGTGGTGCATCCCAGCCGAATCACCCCGAGCCGTTAATATTTGATACTGTTCCGGCGTAAGGGTCGATAGACGCTGCAGAAACGCTACCATATTCCAGATACGTTCGTCATCGTGTGTATACCCCCACGCAGGCATACCTGATGCTTTTATTCCATGTTTGATTATCCAAAATTGGCGTTTTATAGCATTCCCATTATTGGTTGTTATTGCGCTAAGATTAGGGGGGGAAGGGTACAGGCCAATGGAGAAGTCACTTTCTGTTTTGCCCGGTTTGAGGTGGCAATCAGCACACATGTCGTTATAGTCTGCTCCGCCAGACAGCAAACGTTCAGCGCTATTTAAATCTTCTGGAATATGCAGATCTTCTGCCGATCGGGCAATTGATCTTTCGCGCAAGGTTTCTAACAGCCAGAATGTTAACTTATTATGGGGCACATCGGCCCCAATTGGATATATTCCAGAATAGAGCACCACCCCTCCACTAAATAATGCGAAGATTGAAGCTATTAGGCAGCTCTTAACAAAAACTGCAAGTGTAGGCATGGTATTCCCTTTCCTGTTTTAGTGCTTATGTGTTGAGTGATGATCCTTATTCATTTCTCGCTTATCATGATCAGAAGAATCTTTATCCATATTATTCATGCACTGTTTCATCATGGCTTGCATAACTGGGTCGTTGTTATCCATCTTACTGGTATCCATCTCCTTTAACGCAGCACAATTTGGTTTCTCATTGTTTTTCATATGCTCTTTTGGGTCATGAGCCTGGGCCGAGAAGGCTACGCCAAACGTTACGATTGCTACGATGGGTGATAGTTTTTTAAAATTCATGATTTATGCACCTTGTTGGGGAATAGTGGTATTCTAACGATCGTGTTTATAATTAAAACCAGAACCGGATACCTGCTACCAATTGAGTATTTGACTTATCCTCACCTGCAGCATTTAGATATTTAGCGGTATCGCCATAATGGTTTTGCCATTCCACTCCCACATAGGGAGCAAACTGACGGTCGAATTCATAACGTAAACGCAGTCCTAGTACGAAATCGGACAGGCCCGCCCCCAAACCGTTCTCCGGGTCATCTTTTCCATACAGGTTAAGCTCTGCACGAGGTTGCAATACAAACTTTTGTGTTAGCAAAATTTCGTATTCGGCTTCGGCGGTGAGAGCCGTGCGGCCACTCCCACCCACATAAGCCGTGACATCTAATTCAAACCAGTAAGGTGCAAGCCCCTGTATACCCAGCGCCAACCATTGTCGATCATTACCTTCTTCATATTGGTCAAGCCGGATGCCGAGCTGTGTATCGAAGTAGGCATTTACCGCATGCCCCCAGAGCAGGTCAGTGGAGCTTTCTTCCAAAGAACTATCCGCTATATCACCTTCTACCTTGATGACTACACGATTGTAGGTGGTGCCATACCACGCCTGCAGGTCATATACTGTGGTTTCACTGTCTTCCTGGTATTCAAAGCGATCGCCCAATACCGCCCAGAAGGCATGTTCGTCAGCTAGCCTCAGTTGTCGTGGCCCTGATTGAGCGTAGGGCCCTTCCGTAAGTGTGAAACCGTCGGAATAGGCGTGTGGATCGCGAGTGTTTGCTGGGGGGCTGCCACCTTGCATTTGCATCTCCCCGTGATCCATCTGCGCTACGGCTAAGTTGTTTATCACTGCTCCGCACAGTATCACCGCAGCAGTAAACCTCTTTATGGCTGTTTCTCTCATGACACCACCACCTCGCGAAACATACCCGCATCCATATGAAACAATAAATGGCAGTGCCAAGCCCAGCGGCCAAGATCATGGGGTGTTGTCAGAAAGCTAACACGCTGTGCAGGTTGTACTGGGATGGTGTGGCGGCGTACACGAAGTTCGCCCCGGTCGGTTTCCAATTCACTCCACATACCGTGTAAATGCATGGGGTGAGTCATCATAGTGTCGTTCTGCAAAATGATTCTGACCCGCTCATTGTGGCGTAGGGATACCGGTGTACTCTTGCCAAATTCGAGCCCATCAAATGACCAGCTGTATCGCTCCATATTGCCAGTTAAGTGGAGTTCAAGCTCCCTCTCTGGTGGCCGATTGTCATTAAGAATGCCATCGATTGACTGTAAATCTGATAGGGTCAGTACGCGGTGGCCTTGTGGTCGTAGCCCTTTTTGACTTAAGTCTCGCAGACCGATGCCAGGATCATCTAGCCCGGTACTGGGCATATCTACTCGCATATCTACTGAAGGGCCGTACTCCGTGCGTGCGTGACGCACTTCGGCTGATGGCTTGGCCAGAGAACTGTGTGCAGCGTGGTTCATACCCTGCATGCTGTGGCCGCTGTGTTGATTATGATCCATGCCCATGTGGTTCATTCCCTGGTGATTCATGGCACCCATCATATCGGCCATGGTCAGCCACTCTACCGGGTCAGATGTTGGTATTGGAGCCGTAATTCCTTGGCGTGTGGCCAGTGTTCCTCGGGCGTAGCCACTTCGATCCATGCTTTGCGCAAAGATGGTATAGGCGTCGTCGTTGGGCTCTACCATCACATCATAGGTTTCCCCAGGGCCAAAACGAAACTCATCAATGGTTATCGCTTCCACATCTTGGCCATCTGCTTGAACTACTGTCATTTTTAAGCCAGGAATGCGCACGTCGTAAAAGCTGTTGCTGGCAGCATTGATAAAACGCAGGCGTACGCGGTCACCTTTTTTGAAAAACCCAGTCCAATTACCAGCGGGTGTGGTGCCATTCATTAGATAGGTCATGGTCGCTGCCGATAAATCAGCAAGGTCGGTCGGGTTCATACGCATTTGATTCCACATCTGGCGCTTTTCCATGGCACCTTGTAAACCCATACGCGAAACATCGCTGGTAAAGTCTAAAAATGTGGGTTGATTAAAGTTGTAGATATCACTCTGCATTTTCAGCTTGCTGAAGACATGCATGGGATCTTCGTCTGTCCAGTCAGAAAGCTGGATTACATGATCTTGATGATGTGTTGCGCCATCACGTGGTTCGATAATCAACGCGCCGTACATGCCAGTCATTTCTTGGAAGCCAGAGTGGCTGTGATACCAGTAGGTGCCGCTTTGACGTAGCTTGAACTGATAGACAAAAGTTTCACCAGGTGCGATGCCTTTGAAACTAATACCGGGAACACCATCCATTTGGTAAGGCAACAATATGCCATGCCAATGGATAGACGTCGAAACTGGAAGGCGATTGGTTACACGGATGGTAACCTCATCACCTTCTCGTAGGCGCAGAGTAGGGGCCGGGATCGATCCGTTTATAGTTGTAGCCGTTCGTATTACACCGGTAAAATTAACGGGCTTTTCTTCTATCACCAAATCAATTTCCCGACCGCTAAGCACAGGTGTTGATTGTTGATTAGCAAGTCCGCTTACACCTGCCTGAATCCATGCAGGTGTTGCAGCTAATACTCCACCTGCCGCCAGTCCTTTAACGAATCTGCGGCGGTTAAGGTTTGGAGACATTCCTGTGGAATATATTTTCATCGAGCAATATTTCCTGAATGAGCTGGTCTAGTTTTTGGTATAGGCTGATCCTTATGAAATGCTACCTTGATAACAGCGTCCGGCGGAATCGGTTGCGCTAAAGTGGCCGTAAACCGAACGCCACCTTTCTTCTTCATAGTCTGTGTTAATAATGATGGAACGTAATAAGTCGTAGTTTCTGCCAGCAATTGCCCCGAAGGCGAATATGCTGCTATATCGACATGCCCCTTGGGCAACCCCATTGGAAGGCTAGATGTTAAGCGTCCGGACACCCTAAAAGTCCCGTCAACCTGATGTGCTTTAAGTCTTTGAAAATGCCACCTTTGATCGGGCTGTACTGAAACTTCTACAGAATATTGTTCGCTAGCCCATATTGACGAGGCAGCAATACTGAATATAAAAAAACCAAGTATTCGTATATACATGTCGAATTCCTCCAAATTGCTACAACCATTAATGGGATTTGTAGCCTCTTTCATTAACAATAATGGAGTAGATCTGTCACCAGCATGACTTCAAAATGACATTATCGTAATCTAGTTGTCATGATTTTGTGGGGTAGGGTGATTTACATTTATCTCACATAGGTTGGCATGCACTAAAAGGAGTGGTAATTCAATGCGTTTACTTGTGGTCGAAGATGAGGAGAAAACGGGTAATTATTTACAGCAAGGCCTGACAGAAGCTGGGTTTATGGTGATATTAGCCCGGAATGGGCTTGATGGGCACCACCTCGCTATGACCGAAGAATTTGATCTATTGGTGTTGGATGTGATGCTGCCAGATGTTGATGGGTGGAGGATAGTGCAGTCCATTCGTGAGGCAGGTAATCTTACACCAGTTCTATTCCTAACTGCCCGCGATAGTGTGGATGACCGAGTTAAAGGTCTTGAAATGGGGGCGGACGATTATCTTGTTAAGCCTTTTGCATTTTCAGAATTGCTGGCCAGGGTACGCACCTTGCTTCGTAGAAGCACTGCTCCGGCACTTACAGATCAGATTAAAATTGCCGACTTAACGTTAGACTTGCCACGTCATCGAGCGATTAGAGCAGGTCAAAAAATCAACCTAAGCCATAAAGAATTCTGTCTCTTAGAACTATTGGCAAGACGTCAGGGTGAAGTCTTGCCACGATCGCTTATTGCGTCCCAGGTTTGGGATATGAACTTCGATTCAGACACGAATGTAATTGATGTGGCGATTCGAAGGTTAAGAGCAAAAATCGATGATTCCTTCTCTCCAAAGTTAATCCATACAGTTCGTGGTATGGGGTATAAGTTGGATATAGAGGATTAATAATTAGTGAATGTTGAATTAGAACGTCGTCGACCTCTCTCGCTCAACAGTAGAGTGATGATGTTTGTTGCCATTGCAATCAGTATTAGTCTTTTGATTATTGGGTATCTTGTAGAGGCAACAGTAAAGCGTCATTTTGCTGTTCAAGACTCCGAAGAGCTACTGGTTATTACACACGCGGTTGAAGAAGCATTAGTTGATGCAATTAATGCTAATACATCGCTGGCATCTTCTTTAGATAAGGCTGTATCTGGCCATCATGGTGTCTACTTTCAAGTATGGGAAGAAAAGGAGAAATTAATCTACGGGGCAGAAGAGTTACGTATGATATCTAAGATTTTACCAGGGAAACCAGTTGAAGGAATTCAGATTGATAGTTTGTATAGTTGGGAAACCAATGAAGTAACTTATCGAGGATCAGTGACTAATTTTACTGTGGGTGATAAAAACTTCCAAATTGTTGCAGCAATAGACATGAATTTTCACTTACATTTTTTAGAAAGTTTTCGGCAGACATTGTGGTTAATTATGACTTTTGCGGGCGCATTGACGCTATTGGCCGCATGGTTTGGTGTGCGCCAAGGGCATGCGCCATTGCGCGCATTAAGTGAAGAAATTCAGGGTATCAAGGCCGAAAGTCTTGAAGTTCGATTGGATAACCAAATAGTCCCTACCGAACTCGTTACACTAGTAGATTCGTTCAATAGAATGATCAGTAGGCTTGAAGATAGCTTTGTAAGGCTTTCCCACTTTTCGGCGGATATTGCGCATGAACTACGTACTCCTC
>JBFKSL010000212.1:0-7443 GCA_041626995.1 Ketobacter sp.
AGTTACACATACGAGCTAGGAGAGTTTATAAACTAACTCATCAGCCTCACAAACACCTTTTAAACCGCCTTCTACTTTTGCGCTTTCTAGTAGATCTATCTGGTATATATCCAAATAATGCTCCCGGATCTCCTCCCAATTGACCGAAAACGGCGGCCCAAACATCTGGTTCTGATCATATTCAAATGAGATCAATAATTGCGGTGCACTACGAGTTATTTCTACCAGGTGTTTGCAGTATTCCAAACTCATTGTCTTAGGCAATGCCACTAATGCCGCTCGATCATATATCATATCAATAGCTCCAACCATCTGTTCTGTAAGCTGAAAGATATCTCCTTGGTATATTTTGATATGTGGTGCAGAATATTCCGTTAGTGCTCCTTTTTTAATAATCTCGGGCGAAACCGGCAAGTAATCAAATAACTCTTTCACCGCTTTAGCGCTAAGCTCCACCCCACAAACCTGAAACCCCTGCTTCACTAACCAAGCAATATCCAGCGTTTTTCCACATAGAGGCAAAAAGACGCGACTTGCAGGCTGCAATTTCAGCGAGCTAATATGGCGAATCAACATCGGATTCGTTTGTGATAAATGGAAACCAATTTCATTGTCTTCCCACTTTTTGTACCAAAATTCCTGTTCCATATTAACGCGCCTATTTAACCAACCAATTGCTAACCTTCATGCCTATATCTTTTACAACATATCCGTCAACAATATCCCTACCCCCAACCGCTCATTACGATGGTTATAATCAATCAAACTTTCCCCATAACCATTAAAATACTGCACTAGCCCCCTCAACCTTCCCCAAATAGGGAAACTTGCATCCAGCCGCACCGCACCATAGTTCGGTGAATTCAAATTATTACGAATCATCAATGAGAACTCATAATCATTCTGCTCCCAGGTTCCCATCAATTCAAAATAACCCATGTATTTATAGATGTCGGGGTTATCGTCTCCTTTTGCTTGCAAGGGGTCATCTTTCTCATTTTCTGGAATACGATACCAAGGACGAAACGAAATCAAATAGTTATCTTTAGCAAAATAATAATTCAAAAAAATTCGATTCCAACTACGACTGAGCAACTGGCTTCGCCCATTGGATTCGTGTTCAAAGCCAACAGCTAGCGCGGTATCCGATCGACGAAAAAAGCTGGGAACTTGCACCATGTAATACAATTCGGGCCGATAATTGGTTTCGCGAAATGGCGCAGAGATGCTGTGATTATAAACTTGCCAAAATGCTTTCAGGGTAAACGCAAAAAATAAACCGTCATCTTTGTAAAATAGGTCATCATCATACAAGGGTACCTTTAAGCTAATCTGCAGTTTCGCCTCGGCATTGTCCATCCTTTCACCAGGATAGATTTCACTGTAGGCCTCCTGATTCGGCTCCTCAACATAGGTATAAGGTAATATGTAGTTGCTTAAATGAGGGGTAATTACAAACGGGTTCCATTCAGTGCGCTGCTCCATGGCAAAACGCTCCCGTGCTGCCGAATATTCTCGCTCTGGAACTTCCCCCATTTCAATTTTGCAGTTTTCCTCAATTTCACCCACAGTCATGGTGGGGTTCGCCTCCAACATGCGGGCTTTCATGCACTGCTGAACGGGAGTGTCTATTTGTGACTCAGCCAGTACCGGAAACGCTAGAGATGAGGCGAGACATAGCAGCAAAATGTATCTTATTTTCATGTTTTTCAAACACCTATCGAAGGTCTTGGTATTTCACCCAAACCCTAACCCTATTCGTTAAAATTTTAAGCTAGATTACCCCAGCATCAGGCAGAATCAAAATCTCCCCCTATACTCAATAATATGCCGCACGCAAAAGAAATAGCGCCGGACCTCCAGGAAGGAATTGACCGCAAGCTACTGAAACAATTAAAAGAACGTTTCTTAGAGGTCAATCGTGGTCGACTGGATCGTATGCTGTCTACACTGAGCAGTCGCCATCGCTTGTTCCTGGAATCTCTGCCGCTGCTGCTACATATCAATCACCCATCGCTACCGGGCTATATCTCTGGTGAGACGCCCTGTGGCGTGAGCGGATTCACCCCCAAAAAAGATAACCTGAGAGCAGCTCAATCCATCTCGCGCAGTTTTGCTTATCGAAAAAAAGCCGTTCAACGCGATCGCATATATAGCATTTTCCTTATGGGCAGTACTGGTACTGTCGCCCACTCCGATACCAGTGATATGGATATTTGGATCTGCTACGACCCCGGCTTAGCGCAAGATGCCATTGATGAGCTTCAGGACAAGTTAACGGGCATTGAGCAATGGGCCGATGAGATTGGCCTGGAAGCACACTTCTTTTTAATGGATCCCATTAAATTTCGCAGCGGCGTGCGCAGTGATCTATCAGGTGAAGATTGCGGCAGCGCCCAGCATTATTTGCTGCTGGATGAGTTTTATCGCACTTCTATTATGGTTGCTGGCCGTTATCCATTGTGGTGGATGATTCCCGCTTATGATGAGCATCGCTACCAATCCTTAGCCGAAACCATGCTACACAAACGCTTTATTAAAAAGGATGATTGTGTGGATTTTGGCGGCGTTTCGGATTTTCCCGCCGGTGAGTTTATTGGCGCAGGTATGTGGCAGCTTTATAAAGGAATCGACTCTCCTTATAAATCGGTTATCAAAATCGTTCTTACAGAAGTCTATGCCAGCGAATACCCCGAAGTGGAAAGTTTGAGTATTTCTTATAAGAAAAAAGTGTACGCTGGCAACTTGGATTTAGACGAGCTTGATCCCTATGTCATGCTCTATCGAAAAATTGAAAACTATCTGGTGAGTCAAAAGCAATTTCGCCGTTTAGAATTAATTCGTCATTGTTTTTATTTTAAAGTAAACGAAAGCCTAAGCCGCTCACCGAAACAAAACCAAACCAATTGGCGTAGAAAACTGATGATACGCTTGGTTCGAGAGTGGGGCTGGGATGAAACCTACGTTAAACAGTTAGACAATCGTAAATTTTGGAAAATCAACCGGGTGCGTGACGAACGCCAGGATTTAGTGCAAGAACTGAATCATAGTTATCGTTTTCTTTCTACTTTTGCACGGGAAAATAGTATTGAGGCCCTAATTAAACAGGATGACATGAATCTCCTGGGCCGTAAGCTGTACGCTGTTTTTGAACGTAAAGGCGGAAAGATTGAGTCGGTTAACCCCGGCATCACCTCCTCATTAGTTGAGGATCACCTATCTTTTCATTACGTTCGTGATGCCGAGCACGGCATTAATAATTATTGGGCCGTATTCCCTGGCTACCTAAAAACTAAAGATGCGCGTGGCCGCGAACCTATTCAGAAAAACCGCAGTATTGTTGAGCTTATTGCTTGGTGCTACTTCAATAAATTATTGGATCAAGAGACTCGACTGTCCGTAGAAGCCAATGGCACAGACATGAGCGATCAAGAAATCCAACAAACGGTGACATCCTTTTTTCAAATTCACCCAGAAGGATTACCCTACGCACCACAAAGTAATTTTCGCCATTCTGCTTTCCCAACAAAAATCACTCTTTATGTTAATGCGGGCATCGACCCGATGCGTCCCATGACTCAAAAGGGCATTCACCGGCTATCAGACAAAAGTGATGCCCTTAGCTATAGTGCCTTTCACCACAATCTTGCGGTAACCGTCGATCAAATAACATTTAATAGTTGGGGTGAAGTTATATGCAGTTTGTATTCTGGTGAGAATGCATTGATAGACTGTCTTGTTCACTATATGAGGCAGATTCCACCCGACGGCTCTATTCCCTTGCCGAAACTGGATGTGCGTTGTTATTGCGCCAGCCGTGCCAGTTCCATCGCCAGCCGAGTGGAAGAATTATTTCGTGACATTATCGCCTGTTACTACAGTGGTACACGCACCCTGAACACTCGCTATATTTTAGAGGTAGAACAGTTTACTTATATGTTGCAGTTTAAACGCAACACGCCTTACGTTCGTGGTTTGCGCAGCAATATAGATCTGATTCAATGCCTTGCAGATACGCAACAACAGTACAGCCCGATCATCGTAGATCGCAATGCGCTAAACAAACACCCTATCCGCCTAATCGCCAAGATGGCGGTACCTGGCCGTATTCAGGTTTTCTTTCAGCGCAACGGTGATAAAGCGGATATTTATATACATGACGAAAAAGGTTCGATTTTTTTCACCCAAAAGAATTATTTTGATGAGAAAACAGTGCTCAACCCCATTCGCCATTTTTTAGAAAATATTCAGCTACGGCGCAGCACCCTAGCTGAAAAAGAAGCAGGCCTACAAAAAGTGGCCTATTACGAAATCAAACGTTTAAACCGTGGCGAGCTGAATGCTGAACGTCGATCTTATAAAAACATCGATGCCGAATCTGATTTGCATAGCATTCAGGCTATAGCCCAAACCGGCACCTTTGGCGATGTGTTTTATACCGTGTATTGTGACAATCAGGAATTTTCACAATTGGAATATGGTGATGCATTGTTTGCTGCAGTAGCAGCCTACATAGCCTCTTTGCGACGAAATAGAGAACAATACCCCTGCTACATTACAGATCTGGATTTAAGCCAACTGGACCTACAGGGAGAGCAACTCCAAACCGTACAATTCCTACAACATAAAGAAAAGTTAGAAAGCGCAATTAACCAAGCCTTGAAAATTTCTTAGCGCCCCCATAAACACTCTAAGTCGTAAACAATGCTTTATTTTCTTCTAAGGAATTTAATATAAAATTTCGGCAAGCTTGCACACGCGCCGTTTTCCTTAAATCAACATGACTTAACACCCACACACCCCAACCGGAAGCCGGTAACACATCAGGCCGCCTCAACACCCGTTTGTCTTTTCTCATGTTATCAATAAACACAGGCATTCGTGCAACACCAAGCCCTGCAGCAACAGCACTGTACATAGACAGCAAATCGTTTACTTGCATAACGATTTTGGGGTGTTCAATCAGGTCATTAGCCCATGAGGGTACGGCATTTTCACTTTCCCAGGTAATAATGGGCGTAAAATCACCCACATTAAGATTCCTGGGTTGAAACAACGCATATTCCAAATGCGAAGCTTGCTTGCCTATTAAATAGTCTGGAGGGTTTGCTGTTACCCTAATTGCAATATCCGCTTCTCTTGCAATCAGATTCTTTAAGCCTTTATCCACCAAGATATTCAACACTAAATCTGGATACTGTTGTTGTAGCCTGACAAATTCACCCACCATAAAAGCATGAAAAATATCATCGGGCATGGTAATGGATACTTTGCCTTGCAAGCGTGCATCCTGCCCTTGCAGCTTGCGGGCAAACGTTTGATTCTGTGATTCAATTTCCAAGGCCAAGTCGAAAATCTCAGCCGCATCTTCTGTTAATTGATACCCAGAAGGAATGCGCTCGAACAACCTCACTCCGTAGCGGTCTTCTAACGCACTGATTCTTCGCGTAACGGTTGAATGGTTCACGCCCAATGCCCGTGCTGCGCTGGTCACATTGCCACTTCGTGCCACTTGAAGAAAAAATCGAACATCATCCCAATTATTCATTCGATAATTATCGCACACCTCCGGCGCAAAAATCGATAATTCCTGCACAGCACCTTCTGACTTACTATGGCCCCGTGCATTCGCGAGCGCACTCTGCCAATTTGATCTAACTACCGGAGATGATTATGTACACGCTTTACCACAGTACTGGCACCTGTTCACTTGCCATAAAAGCGGCTCTCACTATGACGGGCGTGCCTTTCGAAACCAAGGTCATCAGCTTAGCCAAGGGAGAACATCAAACACCTGAGTACTTAAAAATCAACCCTATGGGCAAGGTCCCGGCTATCACGAAAGGTGACAACGTGCTTACGGAAGGTTTGGCTATTCAGCTGTATCTTGCCGAGCAATTCCCCAACAGCCAGCTGCTACCTGCAGATCAACCGCAACGTGCCCAGGCCTATCGTTGGTTAGCGTTTCTTTACGGCACCGTTCATCCCTGTTTTTCCCGCTTGTTTCATGCCGAACGCTATGGGGAAAACACTGATGACATCAAAGCGAAAGCAGAAGCTCAACTATTTGAGATGTATGGACAGATTAACGATCAACTGAGCAAAACCCCATACATCGCCGGTGATCAACTCACCGCTGCCGATTTGTACTTACTGGTCACTCTGCATTGGCGCAGTGTTCTTAGTACCAGCCTGGTGGATGAATACCCTGCGCTAAACCGCTATATAGAACGCATTCTCGAACACCCTGTGGTGGGCAAGGTCTTCAAAGAAGAACTTCAGCCCTCAAGTTAAAGTAGTTTATGCCCATGACAGGAAATGATCCGATCAATGCTATCAGGGCTTCGTTACAGCTTTATTTTGATGGCTTATACGAATGTAACATCGAAAAGTTGAGCCAGGTGTTTCACCCCTCGGCCCAATACACTTGCGCAACAGATGACGATTTAGTGCGACTGGATATGCCAACCTATTTTGAAATCGTAAGCCAGCGGGTTTCACCGGCAAGCTTGAACCAGCCACGTTACGACAAGCTGATTTCACTAACCTTCGCTGGAGACAAGACCGCACTCGCTCAAGTGCAATGCGCAATCAAACCAAAGTTCTTTACGGATTTTTTGAGTTTGATCTTGCACAACGGGCGCTGGCAAATTATTGCGAAAGTTTTTCACTATGACATTTTTAAGGAGTAAAACTATGCCCTATGTAAAGATACAGGTAACCAATGAAGGCGTTACCCAGCAACAAAAAACCGATTTGATATCTGAAACAACAGCAATGCTGGAACGCATTCTCGATAAGAGCCCCGCCACCACCTTTGTGGTCATTGAGGAAGTCGAGCTCGATAATTGGGGTGTGGGTGGATTACCGGTAGAGCAGTTCCGAGCATTATCTCAGTAATTACAATATCGCCGGGCTTACCTTTTCTTCACCGTAAGCCCGGTTTCCACAATTAAAATGGTGCCGCCAACAACTCTTTCACTTTAGCAACAGAAGGCCGTTCGCTTATCTCACCATACCAGCGCATAATATTTTCGTATGCCGTCAAATCAAGACTGGTTTTTTCATGTATCTGGGCGTAACAATAAGCCACTATATCAGCCAGTGTAAATTCTTCACCGCAAAGAAAAGTATTTTTCTCCAACAGCCCATCAATGTAGGGCAACTGCTGCTCTAACCAGCCTGCCGCTTCTGCAATAGCATCTTGATTGGGCTCCTGGTGAAAAAAGACTTTGCACACAACTTCTTCCCAAAAATAGGTGGCGATCCAACGTCCAGCATGTTGCGCCATCACATCTATGGTTTGATCAATATAGGCAGCCTTAACTGGATCGGCAGAATACAACTTCTTATGATTGGTGTTAGACATATAACGGCAAATCGAAGCACTTTCGATAAAAGTATTACCATTATGCTCAAGCACAGGAATCTTACCAAAAGGAT
>JBFKSL010000213.1:0-7410 GCA_041626995.1 Ketobacter sp.
AACGTTGCAGCTTATAGCGCTTATCCCAGGTCTTACCCGAGCCGCGTACCCCTTCTGGAAACACGATGACGGCCTCTTCATTGCGTAACACTTTTACGCAGTTATCGGGATCACCTAACACCGCGCCCATTTCATTAAAAACATTACCCAGGAAAGGCACCGTAGGAAACCAGCGCTCAACCATTACCCGAACTGCACGCGGACCGTGAGGATTGGTGGCCATAGCATAACTCACCAAAGTGCCATCAAAAGGTAATTGCCCACTGTGGTTGCCAATCACCAACACTCGCCCGGTTTTAGGAACATTCTCCAATCCATGGGCTTCCACACGAAAATAGTTTTTATAGATGGGCTTCATCATAGAAACAGCAATCTTTACCACATCGCTGTTGTAGCCCCAGGGGTCATAGCCAAAACTGCCAACCGGTTTGGGAATCCGGTTCACGATGTCTTCCGTTTCCTGAGACACCAATCTTCTCTTAAGAAATTCTCGAATACTCATGCGTAGCCTTATAGCTCCCTCAAACAAGCCTGCCAATATTTCTGTAGCCCATTGAAAAGCGCGTTGCTAATTGAATTCGTGTAGGGTTGATTTTTATTGTCTGGTTGGAGAAATGCAGAACCCTTGCCAACTCTGCCAGACAATGCAAAGCAAAAACGCGCCCATTATATCAAAGTTATGATTTCTAACAGTATTTTCCTTCTGGATTTGGCGCCTATGGTCATTTACAAACCTAACGGCCTTACCGTACAGTCACAGTTCACATTCGTGACTATTAGCCCTTATTTTTGCGCAATTTTCACGCATACAGATCAATAAAACACTAAAATTAAAAGATACTGAAATAAAACATCTTGGAACGCATTATCCATATAGAGGAAACAGATTACTGTGGCTACAGATAAAGAAGATAAGCGCTTTAAAGCCACCACGCCTGGGAAGCGCTTTTTAAGGTTAGCGGGCATGTCGGCCAACATTGCCAAAAACGTGGCAGGCCATAAGGTAAAAGGCCTCTTTCGAGATGACGAAACTCACGCCAAAAGTCAGGAGCAACTCTACTCCGATATCGGCAAACAGATCGCACAAACCCTGGGCGAGATGAAAGGCGCAGTGATGAAAGTGGGGCAAATTGCTTCACAGGTGAAAGACATGCTACCCGATGAAGTGGCCAGCGCTTTGGAAGTTTTACAAAAAGAGTCCCCGCCCATGCCCTACGGTATGATTCGGCGCCAACTGATTAAAGCCCTGGGCGACACCCCCGAAAACCTGTTTGCACGTTTTGATGAGGAGCCTTTTGCTGCTGCCTCCATCGGCCAAGTACACCGTGCACTCACCAAAGACGGTGTGGAGTGTGTGGTTAAAATTCAATATCCAGGAGTAAAGGAATCCTGCGATTCTGATCTTAAACATCTAAAACGCGCGTTAAAGCTAGCTGGTTTGGTAAAGGTCAGCCCCGAAGTTATTGATAAAACCTTCGAAGAAATTCGCCGCATGCTGTACGAAGAACTGGATTACCTGCACGAAGCGGAGAACATTAAACTGTTCACTGGATACTACAAAGATCACCCCTATGTGATCTTACCGGAATTAATTGAAGGCCTATCTGCCGAAACCGTTTTAACTCTAAGCTATGTGCCCGGAGATTCTTTGTCGGATGTGAAACCACCACGCTACAGCCAGGAAATGATCAACACCATCGGTTATCGAATATTTGAAACCTTCGGCGATCAGATTTATAACCTGAATGCGGTACATTCTGATCCACATCCAGGTAACTTTGCCTTCCGCCCCGATGGCAAAATCGTTATCTATGACTTCGGCGCCGTAAAACGCATTGATCCGGAAATCATTGTTTCATTGCGTAAACTGGTTTCTGCCGCCATTGACCGCAAACTGGACGATGTAGATCAACACCTGATTGAAATTGGTGTACGCATGGATAATGGAAAAGAGTTTGATAAAAATATCTACACTGAGTGGCTGGATATTTTTATGGAACCTTTCACCAGCTACGACCCGTTCGATTTTTCACAATCCAATTTACATAGAAGGGTTTTGGGTAAAGTGAAACGGGACGGCATGAAGTATATAGGTGCTTTCCAACCCTCGCCGGAAACCATGCATGTGGATCGCGTTATTAGCGGCCATTATTGGACAATGGTGGATTTGGGCGTGAACGTATCCTTCCGCCCACTGGTTGATCGTATCGTGCTGCAAAAAGCAGCATAACTCACTTATTGATATTGAATTTGCTTCTCAGCAATCACCTCACCCTGATACCAGTTTAAGGGCTTCAGGGTGATCTCCAAGTTTTCCACCTTCAAACCGTGTGCAGGGAGTGGCTGACGAAACTCCAGCTTGCTGCGTCCATTCACTACAGGAAACACCTGGCGTGCAGCAAGTGAAATATTGTCCTTTTCGGATTTCACCTCCAGCGCCACATCCAAATAAAGCGTTTCTGGCACCTGATCACCCTCTATGCGCAAACGTGCCTGAGAAGTGAGTAACGGCTGGAACAACTGATCATTAATGGAATGATTTAGCGAGTAAATCACAAACTCCAGTTCGTCATTCTGCTCCAACGCCTGCAAACGTTTATCGAGCTGCGCAAGTTGCTCTGTTTGGGATTGTTTTAAATCATCAAAGGAATTCTGCAAAGCGTTATGTTGCTCATCACCGCAGGCCGCGATCACAAGCAGACAGCCGCCTATCCAGCCCCATTTGCAGGCGGTTAATATGCGCTGAGTTAAGATCATAACTTGGCGTAGTAATTGCGACGTTTAAGAACTTTCTTAACGTACTCACGGGTTTCCTGCCGAGGGGCTTTTTCTACCAATCGTTGTAACACCTGCTGCGGTGTCATAGCATTGATGGTGTCTACTGCCTGCTTAAAGCTGGGTTTACTAATAAACGCTCTGGCCACACTGGAAGCTCCTGCATTATACGCAGCTATAGTGTAGTACAGACGGCTTTCCGGGTTTTTGATGTCCTTCAAATATTGGTAATAAAGCACATTAAGATACGCGGCACCCACCTCAATGTTTTTCTTCGGGTCATATAAATACTGTGCTGTTAATAACTTTGGTTTCTTATACAGCTTACGGGTAGCATCTCTGCCTGCTGTAGAGGGCACAATCTGCATTAAGCCAAATGCTGGAATATGAGAGCGAGCCAACGGATTAAAATGGCTTTCTGTATGGATGATCGACATAACCACATCTTCGCTCAAGGCAAAACGCTTGGAATGCTTATGCACTTCCGGCTTATATTCCACCACTTTCTTACGAATGCGATTATCAGGCAGCGGGATCACATAGGTTAGCTTTTTACCCTGATTTAATGGAGTGGAATTCAGGCCGGCATTAAGTGCCTGATAACGAATAGATGCATTACGCATCAGCTCAGCAGCTTTCTTTCGAATCATGGAAGCAGATGGCGTGGGCGACCGAAAAAGCTCTTTTAACACCAATTCTGAACTGGCAGCCACAGAATTAACAGGCGCACCCACGCTGGCATAGGCTTTATCTATAGATTTCTGAATAGGATCTTGCTTAACAGCGCTGTTAACGGTAGTTCCTAACACCGCTTCCACTTGATGACGCACCTTGCCCGACATGGCCGTAAAGTCTAAACGGCCACCTTTGTAGATGCCTGGCATGGTAACTTCGATACGATTATGTTCAAAATCTACCGCACGCTTTACCCCATAATCTTCCGTGTAGGAAACCCAGCGTACCTGACTGCTCACTTCAGGGTTATTCCAGTTGGCGCGAATCTTACCCTGCTCGGCCTTTAGTGCACTACGATATGCCTGAGCAAGCTGTTGCTGTTCTTGCTGTTCCGGAGTAAGCGCAATGACTTTGCGATCCTTAAGCAATGGGCTTTCGCCACGATCATCACGCTCAATAACCCAACCGCCATCAGCTGAGCCATTACTGGCAGCCAACACCACCAATACAACTGCCAACAACTTATACGCTGAATTTACCCGGAGCAACTTAAGTATCGCCACACTAACCTCTTAATACCCTTTAATAATGTGCGCCCAATATCCCTGCTTAATCTTTACCCTTTAAGTATGACTCACTCTGCCCGCTCTGCTGTCTTTCATTTAGAACGAATCCGAGAGCTACCCCATTACCTTATAACTGCCACCAGACCCACCAGCGCTACAAAGTTAGCACCCGCTCACAAAAACTTAGTACTTTTGTTTCAATCAAACCGCCTGTTTTTTAATCAGCCGATTCATCCAAATACATAAAGGACAAAAAAGTGGTAAACAGGCCAACACTCACCGCCACATGCAGGTAAGGGAAACACACCACGCCCACCCCGGCACAGATCCAAAAGCTTTTTACTCGCTTTTTTTTCTCCAAGTACGCCGGCTTATGACGGCGTCTATGACATGAAGCACCAGTACAAACAAAGCCCAACAAACAGACAGTAAAAAAATGATGGCTAACCCGATCAAATATCCCCATGGGGAACTCCCTCTCCAGCAGCACAAACATTGTTAAGTATAGGCACGGTTACATCACAGTAATTGAATCAAAAGTCGTTTTTTGAAATGATGCAAAGAATTGCACAGCAAAATGTTTAAAATCAGGCCAGTGACTAATAAGAGCTTGAAATTCTTGGGGCAACATAATGATAAGAAACACAACCACCACAGTAATTTGCAGTTTGGTGTTATCAACAAGCTTGAGCATTCAAGCAGAACCCGTTGATCAAGCGAGCTATATTGAAGCCTCAGAATTTCAACTTGAAAGAAAAGAGCACGTTTGGACCGATGGCTCCCGCTACCAGGGAGAGTGGCTAAAAGACCAGCCTCACGGTTATGGCACACTCACCTACGCAACTGGCGCACAATACTGGGGCAGGTTTGAACATGGCCGCCGCCACGGCCAAGGCATGATGAAATACGAAAATGGCGATGAGTTTGAAGGTAGCTGGCACAAAGACCAACCCCATGGCCAAGGCATAAAGCGTTATGCTGCTGGCTCCGTATATGAAGGGGAATTCAAAGACGGCCAGCAAAACGGTGAGGGCAAACAAACGTATCTAGATGGCACCTATTACCAGGGCCACTGGAATCAAGATAAGCCTCACGGTTATGGCAAGCTTACTTTTATTTCTGGGGGCGTTTACGAAGGCTCCTTTCAAAATGGCCGTCCAGAGGGCAAAGGTCGCTACCTTTACCCTAATGGCGATGTGTATTTTGGTGAATGGCACAACGGCAATCAGGATGGACAAGGCCGTATCGATTTCAACACCGGCGGCTACTATGAAGGAGATTTCGTAGAAGGCATGCGTCACGGTCAGGGGGTTCTGGTTTCAGCTCTTGGCCATTCTTATAGTGGCTCCTTTAAATATAACGAAGCCCACGGTGAAGGCTCATGCCGCATAGGCAACAAGACCAGCCAATGCCAATACAAACGCAATATACGTGTGACCCGGCAGCCTGTGGTTGCTAAAGCTCCTGCCAGCAAACCAAAACCCAATAATACGAGCGCAGCTAAAACAGTGGCAGCAACCACGGTTGTTGCCAGTGCTGCAATCGCCTCCTCGACGCCAGCTGTGAAGCTAAAGGCCAAACCCAAAAAACCAGCGCCTAAGGCGGCAGTAAAACCAGAGCCAAAAGCAAAAGTCATCACTGTCGCCAAAGCGCCAGCCAAGAAGAAACCGGCCCAACCAAAGCCCGTCCAATTTGTGGCTAAACCCTTTGAATCAACAAGCGCCAAAACCAAACACACAAAATACATTGCTGCCGCAACCGCTATCCCCAACGCCGAAAGCGCAAAGAAAACAGAAACGGCTCAGCAAGATAAAGAACAGTTCACCAAGGTGTTGGAGCAAGAAAAGGCTAAGGTAAAAACTATTGCCGACCTAAGGCAGGATAAGAGCGATATTTTCTTTCAGGAAGACTGGGCCTCTAAAGATCTAATGTCGGTTCCAGAAATTGCCTACTGGCAAAAGCGAACCTCCCTTTTTTCAGATGCCATGCAAATCGTTTCTGTGCATGGTGATACCGAAATTCGTCTGCAGATTGATGATTACGAAGGCCCTGGCGATTACACCATTGCCAAAGCCAGAGTGGCATCCCAAGGTAACAAACTGGATGCTGACAGAGTGCAATCAGGAACTATTGTCATTGAAAGTGACGACAATGGCTGGATAACCGGAACCTTCCAATTCAAAGTAGACGATGGCAATGGTAATGCCCTTGCGTTTAATAACGGTGTTTTCCGTCTTAGCAGCAAAGAAGCATTACCCGCCATTTATCACTAACACCCGCCCTTACCAGTGGACACCGCGCATTAAATAGGCAAAGGCCATTTGTTCAGGTGACACCACTGGGGGCTTACCTTCCTCTTTATCGCCACGGGCAGCAGCCGAGTCTGGGAACATTCGGTAACCGGTGTTGATAATGATTTCAGCAAACTTCGGCGCTACCGCGTGCACCACCTGACCAAACACGCCTAATTTAGTAGCGATACGTTTACTGCGATAAATAATGGCTTCCCCTATCATGTCGGCAGCTTCCTCCGGACTGATGGTGGGTACGTTATCGTAGATTTTTGTGGGCGCAATCATGGGTGTGCGCACCAGCGGCATATTGATAGTAGTAAAGTGCACATTGCAATCAGAAAACTCCGACGCAGCACAGCGGGAAAACGCATCCAATGCCGACTTCGACGCCACATAAGCGCTAAATCGCGCCGGCATGGTTAAGGTGCCAATGGAGGAAATGTTTATCACATGACCACGGCGATTTTGCTCCATTACCGGCAAGAAGTTCATGATCAAACGCAATGAACCAAAATAGTTCAACTGCATGGTGCGCTCAAAATCGTGAAAGCGATCGTATGACAAATTAATGGATCGGCGAATCGAACGGCCAGCATTGTTAATTAACACATCCACCGTGCCGAAATCTTCCAGCACTTTCTGAGCAAAGCGATCGCAATCTGCCATATCGGAAATATCCACGCTATAGGTGTAGGCCTCTCCGCCCTTCTCTTCAATTTCCTCTTTGGTTTCCTGCAATTTTTCAGGCGTACGCGCCGCAAGAATCACTTTGGCACCGGCATCAGCCAGCTTCATTGCAGCGGCTTTACCTATACCGGAAGATGCGCCGGTTACCACCACCACTTTACCGCCAATACGGCCTTCCAAAGTACGATCTATAAACAGATCTGGATCAAGGTTACGTTCCCAATAATCCCAAAGACGCCAAGAATAGGTTTCCAATTTAGGACAGGTGATGCCAGAGCCTTCTAACGCTTTGCGAGCATCACGATTATCAAAACGGGTACAGTATTCTGTAAACTTTAAAACGGAACTGGGAATGCCCAGATCTTGCAGCACTGTGCTAGTGATGCGACGCACAGGGGGCAAGGTACTTAACG
>JBFKSL010000214.1:0-7404 GCA_041626995.1 Ketobacter sp.
CACCTGCGCAGCCAAACCGGATTGGACAAGCCCGTGCAAGAATTTTTGCAAGGCCACGAATCCGTAACTGGCATGATAAAAGACATTACTGAGTTCCTGGATAAATGGTTACCAAACTTTGCTGCCAACAACCGCAGCTATATGACTGTAGCCATTGGTTGCACCGGCGGTCAACACCGCTCGGTATACATCACTGATACCCTTTGCAACCAGTTTAAAGGCAAGTTTGTTAACGTTCAGGCCCGTCATCGCGAACTATAATAGGCTGGTTTTCAGGCAACAGTTTTAGTACATTGTCTCCCTATGGAATTATCAAAACAAATCACCATCATTAATAAATTAGGGCTACATGCACGGGCCGCTTCAAAGCTAGTGGGTGTGGCCACTCGCTTTCAAAGCAATATTATTCTCGACCGCGACGGACAAAAAGCCGATGCAAAAAGCATTATGTCAGTGTTAATGCTTGCCGCCAGTAAAGGCACTCTGCTTACCATCAGTGTAAATGGCGAAGACGCAGAAGATGCGTTGTCGCAACTGGAAACACTCATCAACAACCGCTTCGACGAAGCCGAATAACACTTTCTTCCCTACACTGCTCACTATAAAATGCCCCGCCGGCAAACTACACTGAATAGAAACAACGCAAACAACAGGAGGTGGTCATGGAACTCAATCAGTCCAGTATCGAAACCCAAGACCAGCTCCACCTATTTCGACACGCATTAGAAAGCGGCACCTTTGATCGCGTGCGACAAATGCTGCGCGGCATGTCTCCCGGTGAAATCGCCACCCTGATCGAATCGTCTCCGCCCAGAGAAAGAAACCTGCTCTGGCAACTCATCGCCAAAGAAGACGAAGGGGAAGTTCTCCAATACCTGAACGAAGAAATTGCCGCTTATTTTCTCCGTCATCGTGACGCTGAAGACATTATTAGCGCGTTAGGTGGCTTTGAAACTGACGATTTTGCCGACCTGCTGCAAGAATTACCCGACAATGTTATGCGCCGGGTATTGGAATCCCTTGACGATCAAAACCGCCACCGCATAGAAACCATTCTTTCCTATTCGGAAGATACTGCTGGCGGTTTGATGAGTACGGATATCGTCACCATTCGCCCAGACATTTCCCTGGATGTGGTGCTACGTTACCTGCGCCGACACGAATCCTTACCCGATGCCACCGACAATCTGCACGTGGTAAATCGATCCGGTCAATTGGTGGGCCTGCTACCGTTAACACGCTTGCTGATCAAAGACCCAGGCATGAGCGTGCGCGAAGCCATGATTACCGACGCCGATGCCATCCTGGCAGACACCCCCGCCAAAGAAGTAGCGCTCACCTTTGAGCGGGAAGACCTGGTAACCGCCCCCGTGGTGGATGAAAACGGCATTCTATTAGGCCGCATCACCATTGATGACGTGGTAGACGTTATTCGGGAAGGAGCCGATCACTCTCTCATGAGTATGGCGGGGATGGACGAAGATGAAGACACCTTCGCTCCAATATGGAAAACCACTCGTCGCCGGGCCGTGTGGCTGGGCATTAATTTACTTACTGCGTTTCTTGCCTCATGGGTCATTGGTCTGTTTGAAGGCACACTGGAAAAAGTGGTGGCGCTGGCGGTGCTCATGCCCATTGTCGCCAGCATGGGCGGAATTGCTGGCAACCAAACCCTGACGCTGGTGATTCGCGGCATGGCTTTGGGCCATGTAGGCTCCGCCAACTCCCGCTGGCTGCTTACCAAAGAAATCTCAGTAGGATTTTTAAACGGCATTTTATGGTCTGCCGTGGTGGGAGCCGTAGCGTCGCTATGGTTTGATGATTTGATGCTAGGCGTAGTTCTAGGTGCAGCAATGGTCATCAACCTCATCATTGCTGCCCTTTCAGGTGCCTCCCTACCCATCCTTCTGGAAAAGTTGGGTATCGACCCTGCGCTGTCCGGGGGCGTAATCCTCACCACCATTACCGACGTAGTAGGATTTTGCTCCTTCCTTGGCCTGGCCACGATTCTGTATACATAAAAATTGATCAAATACATAGATAAAAACTATGGATTTAGCCTAAAAAATCAATCACCTAAATCCATGAAACCCTCTCACAATAGCCCCAAGAATCTGCTAAAGTGTGCGCTCTTATACACACGAGAAGAGACAACCACTTAACGTAACGAGGGGATAATCATGGCCTTCACACTGCCTGAACTACCATATGCAAAGGATGCCCTGGCACCCACTATTTCTGCGGAAACTTTGGAATTCCACTACGGCAAACATCATCAAACCTACGTAGACAAGCTGAACGGCTTGGTGCCCGGCACAGAATACGAAGGCAAAAGCCTGGAAGACATCATCAAAACTTCCTCTGGTGGCGTATTCAATAACGCCGCTCAAATCTGGAATCACACCTTCTACTGGAACAGCCTGAGCCCTAACGGCGGTGGCGAACCAACTGGTGCTGTAGCCGATGCCATCAACGCTGCATTCGGTTCTTTCGCTGACTTTAAAGCCAAGTTCAACGAAATGGCCGTAAACAACTTCGGTTCCAGCTGGACTTGGTTGGTGAAAAAAGCCGATGGTTCTGTAGACATCGTTAACACCAGCAACGCCGGCACACCAATCACTGAAGAAGGCGTTACTCCTTTGATCACAGTGGATCTGTGGGAGCACGCCTACTACATTGACTTCCGTAACGCTCGTCCTAAGTACCTGGAAGGTTTTTGGAACCTGGTAAACTGGGATTTTGCCAACGAGAACTTTGCTAAATAGCATTTACTCTATTAAGCAAACACCTAATAAAAAGCGCTTTCTGTAACCAGTGAGCGCTTTTTATTATCTACCCGAACAAATTTCCCCCTATTTTTAGGCAATTTTTACAAAAGCAGCTACAACTTATAAAGGAGATTGAACGTAACGTAACAATAACAAGGAGATAACGGATGAGAAACCGTGTCCTCGCAACTAGCCTTTTGGCTTCCTCTATAACGCTCGCATCTGTACCGGCACAGGCTGTTGATGTTCGTATTGATGGATTTGGCTCTTTGGTTTATGGCCAGACCCTTGATAAAGATGAAGGTACACTATTAAACAACGATGGATATGATAATCGTGCAAGCTATCAATCCGACTCTTTATATGCCGTGCAAGTTCGAGCGGATCTTGGCGATGGACTAGCCGCCACCACACAAATACTAGGTAAAGGCTCTAACAACTGGGAAGCGGATATTGCATGGGCTTACCTAACGTACCAACTAAGCGACAGCTTTTCAGTAAAAGCCGGCCGTCAACGATTGCCCTACTTTCTCTATTCTGATTTCCTAGACGTAGGATACGCCTATCATTGGATTGCTCCTCCAACAGAAGTTTATGATTTAGGTGGCTTCGACAATATTGATGGCGTCAACCTCGAATATTACGGTGAATGGGGCGATGTGGTTTCACGTATAAATTTAATCGTTGGTGCCAGCTCCATTAACTCAAGCGGGCTAGATGTAACAAGTGAAGATCACTGGGTTGTAAGCTGGAATATGAACTGGGAATGGCTTACTTTTCAAGCAACATACAGCGAATCTACCACTTCAATCGAAGGCATTACTGCAGTGGGAGATGGCATTGCAAGCATCTGGGAAGGCGCAATTACCAACCCTCCATTAAATGCTTTAGGGTTACCCGCTCTTACCACTGATCAGATTGATAGCCTAGACATGGACAATGATCGCGGTATATTTGCAGGTGTCGGCGTTTTCGCTGATTTTGGCAACTGGTTTGCTGGTGCAGAATTTACTGACGTTAGTGTGAAGGAGTCTCCCCTTAATAATGGAAAAGAATCCTGGTATCTAACCGGTGGCTTCCGCACTGGAAAATTCACCTTCAGCCTAACCTATGGATATATCGAAAACCCTGCCAATCCCGATACGATAGATACATTAACCTTTGAACCTAGCCCGTTCGCTCCTGGAGTAAACCCCCTAAGTGTTTTACAGGGAGCCACTGCGAGCACTGACTCCTTTGGAGCATACAGCGCTGAGCAATTACTGAATACCGTTAATGAGTTCTACCTGCTTGATGTCGAAGCGGAATCTTACAACTTCACTATGCGTTGGGATTTCCACCCTTCGGCCGCCTACAAGTTTGATGTCACCCAAGAAAGCGCTGATTATAAGGACATAAGTGGCGATATCACCACTTATGAGCCTATCTTGGTTCGCATGGGCATAGACTTGGTATTCTAAGGGAGTGACGACAATGAAAATATCCATATTTAAAAAAGCAATCGCTGTACTCGGCTTGTTCGTTGCTACCTCAGTTTTCAACTTAGCAAACGCGGAGGTGGCTGTAATCGTTCATCCAAGTAACGACTCAGCTCTTTCTGATAGCGATATTAAAAAAATCTATTTGGGAAAATCTAAAAAGTTTTCCAATGGCGCTACGGCTGTGGCAGTAGACTTACCTGAAGGCACAGCAATTCGAGTAGCCTTCATTGATGCTATCGTGGAAAAGAGCGAAACTCAGTTTAAATCTTACTGGTCTCGTTTAATTTTCACCGGTAAAGGTGTTCCACCTAAAATCCTTCAAAACGACGCAGAGGTAATTGATTTGGTGTCACGCAACCCCGATGTAATTGGCTTTGTGGATACCAGTTCGGTTAACGACAGCGTGAAAGTGGTGCTTACCAAGTAAATCGGTTTCCCACTTCAAAAAAGCCCTTCGAATTTTTCGAAGGGCTTTTTTATTTTCCTGCCACACTCATAGATTCCACTAAAATCGAACCCACCTGAATATTGCCACGGGCATCAATATCTTCACCCACACCGACCAAGTTGCTGTATATATCCTTTAAATTGGCCGCCACCGTCACTTCGGATACTGGATACTGAATCTCTCCATTTTCTACCCAAAAGCCAGCGGCACCTCGCGAGTAATGACCCGTTACGATGTTGACGCCCTGCCCCATTACATGGGTTGCCAACAGCCCAGTGCCCATTTGCTTGAGTAGCTGATCCAAACTATGGGTTGTACTACAACGCACATTGCGCATGCCGCCCGCATTGGCTGTGCTTCTCATACCAAGCT
The DNA here is from genome assembly GCA_041626995.1 of Ketobacter sp. GTDB lineage: Bacteria > Pseudomonadota > Gammaproteobacteria > Pseudomonadales > Ketobacteraceae > Ketobacter. The sequence continues at coordinate 5,070 of JBFKSL010000214.1, forward strand.
TTCGTGCAGAGTACGTTCCCAATATGTACGTCAGCAGTTCACCATTTTCGACAACGGATTTGTTTTGTGTGGCAAGGCCGTCACCATCAATGGGTGAACTGGCAGTGCCCTGAATCAACAACGGCTGTTCCATTATGCTCATCCAACTGGGAAAAACCGCTTCACCCAGCTTGCCTTCCAAAAAGGAAGCATGGCGATACAAACTGCCACCAGAAACAGCTGAAATAAAATGCCCCAACAGGCCACCTGCGATTTCCGGCGCAAACAAAACGGGAAAGTGTCCGGTGGGAGCAGAACGGCTATCCAAACGCTGTATCGCTCGCTGTGCGGCCTTCTCACCAATGGCTTTCGCATTCATTAACTCTTGCGGATTGCAATGACCATAGGACCACCCTCCCCGCTCCATGCCCTGCTCACTCTCAGCAATCAACGCACAACCAATGGCATGACGCGAAGATGGGTAGGCCACCACCAAACCATGACTGTTACCATAGGCGCGCACCGACTGCCCTGACCCCACCGAACCGCCATCACTGTTACTGATTTTTTCCTGTTGCAAGCCCGCCGCTTCGGTTTCAATAGCTAAGTCAATGGCTTGTTCGGTGGAAAGTACCCAGGGGTGATGCAGATCCAGATCAGGCACGTTCGTTGCCATCAATTCGGCCTCAGCCAGGCCAGCACACTTATCCTCAGCGGTAAATTGAGCAATCTCCAGCGCTGCCTGCACAGCCTTCTTCACTGCGGCATCGGAAAAATCTGACGTAGATGCGCTGCCTTTGCAACCCTTTCGATACACCGTTACCCCAAAACCATGGCTGCGGGTAAATTCCACCTGATCCACTTCGCCCTTACGCACATTCACCGACAATCCCTGATCCTCATAGGCCGCCACCTCTCCCGTGGCACCGGCTTTGGCGATTTGATCCAACGCCATGTGGATTTTGCTTTGCACCAGTTCTAATTCCGCATCGATATCCATAGTCACTCAAGGGCTGTGTTATAATCGGGTTTACTTCTATTCATTATATCTTGATCTAAACGAATCACAGTATGTCAGATTTCGAACCTTACGATAACGTCGATGAAGACGATCTTTCTCCCAGCAAATCCGCTATTAAGCGGGAAGCCGAACACCTGAAAAAAACAGGTGAGAAGTTGTTGGCTTTATCCAATCAGCAATTGGCGAGTTTTCCCCTGTCGGAGCGGCTTGCAGCGGCCATTGCCGAAGGCAAGCGTTTAAAAAGCCGCGAAGGCCTGCGCCGCCACAAACAATTTATTGGCAAACTGCTGCGTGATAGCGATAGTGAGGCCATTGAAGCGCGCTTAAATGAGCTGGAAAACGCCCATACACTGAACACTCGTGAGTTTCATCATTTAGAAAAAATGCGAGATGATCTGATTAATGGCGATAATAAAACCGTTGGTGAGGTGATTGCTCAATTTCCAGGTATTGATACGCAGAAGCTACGTCAGTTAGTGCGCAATGCTAAGAAAGAGCAGCAATCCAATTTACAGAGCAACGTTCAACCGGGCAGCGCGAACTCAAGTACTCAGAGCCGAAAATTGTTTCGATTTTTACGGGATGAGAGCACTGAGGCTTGATGACACCCAATAATCTTACAGAGCAGATAGAGGCTTGTTGCGGGTGGCATGCCTCTATGTACGAGTTCCCCCAACAACCAACTCATCCACCTTCAGAGTAGGCTGCCCAACACCCACCGGCACCGATTGACCTTCCTTACCACAAGTACCCACACCCTTATCCAATGCCAAATCATGGCCCAGCATCGACACCTTGGACATCGCTTCTGGCCCATTACCAATTAGGGTAGCGCCCTTGACAGGATGGGTAACCTTGCCACCTTCAATCATATAAGCTTCACTCACCGCGAACACAAACTTCCCAGAAGTAATATCCACACTGCCGCCACCAAAATTCACTGCGTACAAACCTTTCTTCACCGACTTAATAATGTCTTGAGGATCGTCCTCACCCGGCAATAAATACGTATTGGTCATACGCGGCATGGGCAAATGAGAATAAGACTGCCGCCGACCATTGCCCGTTGGCTGCTGCCCCATTAACCGAGCGTTGTGCTTATCCTGCATGTAGCCCTTCAACACCCCTTTTTCCACCAACACATTGTATTGAGCCGGTGTGCCTTCATCATCCACCGACAATGAACCACGCAAATATGGCAAGGTGCCATCATCCACAATAGTGCAAAGTGGTGACGCAACCGAACTTCCAATTTTATTACTGTAATTGGACGTGCCCTTGCGATTGAAATCCCCTTCCAATCCATGACCCACCGCTTCATGCAGCAGCACACCC
>JBFKSL010000215.1:0-7390 GCA_041626995.1 Ketobacter sp.
AATAGGCTCCTGCAATAAAAATTAAAACCAGACGATCAATATACATAAAGGCACCGCTGCTCTCGCTGAAAAGATGTTACGTTAGCTTGCTGACGGATGCAAAGCCCTTATAGGGGGTATGTTGTGTTGTTGCCAATGCTCTATTCCCCATTGTAGTAACTCGGATGCCGGTGCTTGTTTAAGTGTGGAGGGTGGTTGTTGGCCTAGCAACTCCAGGCAATGCAGTAGTAATGGTGTTGGATTGTCATGGGGGATGGCTTCAGCATAGGTTTGCTTGGAAAGCTTTTGTCCTTCCTCATTTACAATCACTGGTAAGTGCGTGTATTGGGGTGTGGGAAGATTCAGTACTTGTTGCAAATAAATGTGGCGAAAACTGGAATCCAACAGATCGCAGCCGCGTACGATATGGGTGATGCCTTGGGCCGCGTCATCCAGCACCACCGCCAAATGATAGGCGAACAAACCTTCCTTGCGTTTGATAACGAAGTCGCCGCTTTCTTGGAAAAGGTTGCAGCGTTGTAAGCCTTGTAATGAATCCAAGAAGCTAATGTCGATATCGTTTATTTGCAGGCGCACGGCATGGGGAACATTGGGAGGCGTTGAACAATTACGGCAGGTGCCTGGGTAGCGGTTGCTGCCAGATGCTGCCAGTATTTGACTGCGGGAACAGGTGCAATAAAAAGCCAGCCCTTGGGCAATTAACTGGTCTACGGCTTGTTGATATTGCTGGTGGCGTTGGCTTTGGTACCAAACATCACCATCCCAGTGCAGGCCATAGTGCTGCAACGATTCGAGTATTTGTTCTGCTGCCCCGGCCATTTCTCGCGGTGGGTCTAGATCTTCCATGCGCACCAGCCATAGCCCATGATTCGCTTTGGCGTCGAGATAGCTGGCTAAAGCTGTTAGCAGGGAACCTGTGTGCAATGGCCCTGTGGGAGAAGGCGCAAAACGACCAACGTATGGGAGTGTTTTTGACGTCATCTAGCAGAAAACAAAACAGGCACGGAAGTTAACCGTGCCTGTAATCGAGCCTGAGGGGTTAGCCAATCAGGTTCCCCATTGCTTCTCTTTGATTTCCTGTAGGGTTTTACAGTCGATGCAAAGGGTGGCAGTGGGACGGGCTTCCAGGCGGCGGATGCCGATCTCGATGCCACAAGCTTCACACCAGCCATAATCTTCTTTTTTGATGGAATCCAGCGCCTGGTTGATTTTGCGAATCAGCTTGCGTTCGCGATCACGGGTGCGCAGTTCCAAGCTGAACTCTTCCTCTTGGGTGGCGCGGTCGGCTGCGTCAGGAAGATTGACGGATTCGTCTTTCATGTGGTCTACCGTACGATCCACTTCCTCCATCAATTCTTGTCGCCAGTTCAGCAAAATTTCCTTGAAATGCTCCAACTGGTCTTTACTCATGTATTCTTCGCCGTCAGCCGGCTCATAAGGTTGGAAATGAGAGCGTGAAAGCTCAACAACGTTCTTCTTTTTTCTTGTTGCCATTAGCGTAATCCTCGCAACTGCTCAATCTTTAATCTATAACAGTAAACCGTAAGATTGGCAAATTCTTGATATAAATAAAGTTTGCGCAACTTCGCAATATGCTGGCAATTTCATATCAAGTCCGTTTAACCATCTAGCTTTACATTCCTGTGCCTTATAAGGCGGGTTGTTCGGGCTTTATATAACAGCTTGTTATATCATCAGCCCTCGCTGGCCTGGCGACAGTAAGCGCCCGATCATAACCCCATTTTACGAGCTAGGGAATACTATCTGGGTGTGATCTTTTACCACTTTTATGAAAAAACTATGACAAGAGGGTGGCAGCTTTGAGAAATTTGGCTGACTGAATGGGAAAAATTGAGTCATTTCAGGTGATGGTGCTGATGGAAAAGGCGCGCCAGCAGGAGGCGCTGGGCCGGGATGTGATTCATCTGGAGGTGGGTGAGCCTGATTTTCCCACCCCTGACAATGTGGTCGAGGCTGGGGTGCGGGCCATGCAGCAAGGTAAAACTCGCTATACCACGGCCCTGGGTATCCCTGAGTTGCGTCAAGCCATTGCACAGTTCTATCAGCAGCGATTTGGTGTAGAGATTTCTGCGCAACGTATTCTGATTACCCCTGGTGCTTCTGGTGCCATTTCTCTGGTAACAGCTTTGCTGTTCAATCAGGGGGATGGCGTGCTGTTGTCTGATCCTGGTTATCCCTGCAATGAAAACTTCTTGCATCTGGTAGGGGCGCAACCACAAATTATCAATGTGGGGCCGGAAACCCGTTTTCAGCTCAATGCTGAGTTACTGGCACAACATTGGCAGAGCAATACCAAGGCAGCCTGGCTGGCTTCGCCTTCTAACCCCACTGGCACGGTGATTGAGGTCGATGAGTTAGTAGCAATAAAGCAGTTTGTGGAGAGCAAGCAAGGTGCGTTGTTAATTGATGAGATATATCACTGCCTAACCTATCAAACCCAGTCTCACACTGCACTTGCGTTGTCGGGGCAGCATGACAGTCTGTTTGTGATCAACAGCTTTTCCAAATATTTTAATATGACCGGTTGGCGCTTGGGTTGGTTGGTGGCCCCAGAGCAATATGTAGAGCCTTTGGAAAAACTGGCGCAAAACTTTTATTTGTCTGCGCCCACGGTGGCACAGTATGCGGCTTTGGAAGCCTTTTCGGATAAAAGTCTTGTTCTTTATGAGCAGCGGCGTGGAGTGTTAGCGGAACGGCGTGCTTTTCTTTTAAAAGAATTGCCCAAGCTGGGCTTTTCTATTCCCTGTGCACCGCAAGGGGCGTTTTATATTTACTGTGATGTGTCTGCCATTACCGATAACGGTTTTGAGTTTTGCCATCGCTTAATTGAGGAAAGCGCAGTAGCGGTTACACCGGGTATTGATTTTGGCAAGCACAACGCTAACCGTTTTATTCGTATTGCCTACACCGCTGATCTGGAACGCTTGGCGGAGGCGGTTGAACGTATACAACAATTTATTCAACAACATTATTCATAGGGCAAAGTGATTATGAAGTTTGATCCTCCTTTGCAAACAGGCACTTTAATTAAGCGTTATAAACGTTTTATGGCCGATGTGGAACTGGAAAGCGGCGAGGTAATTACCATACATTGCCCCAATACCGGTTCCATGAAAAATTGTAATGAGCCTGGTAGCCAAGTGTGGTTTTCTGATAGTGGCAACCCCAAACGCAAATACCCTCATACTTGGGAAATGGTGGAAGTGGGCAAAGGTGCTATTGCGGGTATTAATACCAACCGAGCGAATGCTCTGGTGAAAGAAGCCATCGAGAAAAATACAATCCCCGAGCTGACTGGCTATGAAAAACTGCGCTCGGAAGTAAAGTATGGCGAGGAAAACAGCCGTATCGATTTGCTGTTGGAATACCCTGATCAGCTTTGCTATATCGAAGTGAAAAATTTAACTTTAGGTGAAGGCAAGGATGGCTTTTTTCCTGATGCTGTTACCGAGCGGGGGCGTAAGCATTTGCGTGAACTGATGAAAATGGTTGAGCAGGGGCATCGAGCGGTCTTGTTTTTCTGCGTGCAGCATACTGGCGTTAAAGTGGCAAAGCCGGCGGATCATATTGATCCGGAGTACGGTAAAGTATTACGAGAAGCTGCTAACGCGGGCGTAGAGGTTATGGCATGGCAATGTAAGTTGAATGATAAGGAAGCTGTTATTAATAAAACGTTGCCAGTGGATTTAAGTTAGAGACGATTGTTGTATGAAGACGTTATCTCAAATAACTGGTGGGATTGCGCAGATTGGTAATCAGCTTAACCTGGTAAAGGAAAGAGCGAGTTGGCCCAATCTTAGACTGCCAGCCATCATCGGTTCTGTTCTGGGCTTTGCAGGTGATTATCTCAGCCCTATTTTTAATCATGTGTTACTGTGGACGGTCTTGGTTGTACTTGTTCTGGCGCTGGTTTCGTGGGTTGCCTACCTTATCAACTCATTCAACAAATGGAATGCACGCAGTTTTCTGACCAGTCTAACTACGTTGGTGATTGTGGTGATCATAGCTCTTGCTAATACAGCGGTTGAGGCCTTTTCAGATACACAAGATGAAGTGGATCCTCATCGGGGCTTGCTGGTGACAGCTATTGAAAGCCTAAGTGACTTACAAACAACGCTCTTAATTCGCAGCGGTCAAATTCAGGCTGAATTGGAGATGATGAATGATGAAATGGAGAAACAAACGAGAATTTTAGAGAAAATAGAGGATGGAACAGATGTAACGGGCGACACATTGAAAAGTGTTGACCAAAAAATGGAGCTTGATGTCGCGTTAAATATCATGTGGCGCGCATTACAGGAGCGCGACTCATCACAGCAAGGGCAGGTTGAAGCCCTGGAGTTACTTATTGGAAGAGGTTATGAGTATTCCAATGCTGATTTTAGTGGCGTTAGTTTTAAAGGGGGTAATCTTAAGGGAATAAACCTTCAGTCTGCACGAATGCATTTTACGGATCTTCAGAATGCCAATATGACCAAGTCAAATTTAAACGGAGTGGGAATGCGTTTTGCTAATGCCTCCCACGCTAATTTCAGCGATGCCGATCTTTCTGAATCTTATAATCCACTTATCGTTGCTACTGGGGCGGATTTTTCTCATGCTGATCTTTCTTCCGCATATTTTGTGGGTGGAGATTTTCAGGGGGCTGACTTTTCGGGAGCTAATCTTACCGGAGCTTCATTTGCGCTAGCAGACTTGCGAGGAGCGAAATTTGACAATGCCAATTTAGCTGATGCGTTTTTTGTGGGAGCCGTCATGGATAATGCTTCTTTCCAGGGGGCGACCTTTTCCAATACCGATTTTCGAGCGGCCAACGCTGAGCATTTTAAACTTGATAGCCTGCAGTTGGCTGGAATCTGTCAACATCCAGAGCGAAAACGATCAGGCGGTCTTAAGTATATTGAATGGAATGCCGAGTTAGTAGAGCGATTTCCCAGTGATCGCTTTTCTTCTGGCTATGAGTTTAATGAGCTTCGGCCTAAAAAAGGCGTTTTCTATATCGATGACTCTCCTTTGCCTCGCTGTAAAAATGAGCATAGTGAAATTGGCGATTTCAACACGCGTTATCCTAGCCATATAAGGTTACACTTGGATCGTTATTACTTATCGAAAGCGCGCAGGCGTAATTTTGCAGTAGAGCGTGCAAATAAACAATTTGATCTGTTGAAGCAAAGTATTACACAGGAGCGTGAGCTGAAGCCTATATGGTAAAGATTGTAGATTAGCGGGCTGCCTTTGCTACTTGGATTTTTTCATAAAAAAATATAAGACCAACACAAAAAGAGATGAGGGGAAGAGTATGACCATAGCTTATTGGTGTGTATTAGCCGCCATTATATTACCGTTACCGTTTTCCTGGGTTGCCAAAAGCAGCAAGCGCGGTTTTGACAACGCCAAACCCAGAGAGTGGCTGACTAATTTAGACGGTGTGGGAGAAAGAGCCAATTGGGCGCAGATGAATACCTTTGAAGCCATACCCGGTTTTATGGCGGCAGTGATCATTGCGCATTTGGCAGGCGCTAACCAATATTGGATTGATTTATTGGCAGTAAATTTTATCGGCTTGCGCCTGGCTTATGGTTATTTGTATATTGCGAATCAGCCCACTTTGCGCTCACTTGCTTGGGTTGCCGCGTTGGCCTGTGTTATCGGTTTGTTTGTTATCAGTGCATAAGCAGTAAATGTTTCATGGCAGAATCCATTAATAAGCGTGCCTTGGTAGAGGCGATTACAACTGAGTTGGAAGCCTTGGTGCAGAACGCTAAAGATGCCACCTTGCGCGCTTATGAATCTGCCACCCATGAAGAGAATGTGCCTGAAAATAAATACGATACTCTGGCGCTAGAAGCTGCTTATTTAACTCAGGGTCAGGCGCGTCGTTTGGCAGAGTGTGAGGCCGATCTGGAGGCTTTTAAGAACTTAAAAGTAGTCGACTTCGGTGAAGGGGACCCGATTGCTTTAGGTGCCTTTGTTCATTTGCAAGACGCTGGTGGCGTGGAGCAGAGGTTGTTGCTTGGCCCAGGTGCGGGGGGGCTGAAGATTCAGTTTCAGAATCAGTTAGTGGTGGTGATCACCCCCTCAGCCCCATTGGGAAAAGCACTTCTCAATGTGTATGAGGGGGATGATGTGGAGATCGGTAGCGGTATCAGCAAAAAACGATTTTCGGTGATCTCCATTCAATAACAGCTCAGCTCTAGTTTTTGATTAGTAAATGCCCCATGTAGGTGGACACTTTGCGTGGTGCTACCCGACCGGCAAGGTTAACGCCTTGATTGTGGTAGCCTGTAATGAGATAAGGTTTGTTCTTAATCAGCGCCTTTAAACCCAATCTTACAACGTCGGAACTTTTCATCTTGAAAATCTTTTGATACAGAGATTCTTTTTCCTGACCCGCGCGCTCAAAAAATTCCGTTTGTGTAATACCTGGGCACAGGGCAGTGACATGTACGTTGTAATCTTTCAGTTCGAAGTTCAGCGCTTCAGAAAGATGTAAGGTATAGGCTTTGGTGGCCGCATAGGTGGCGTATCTTGGCGCTGCCTGAAAACTACCGATGGAACCCAAATTCATAATATAACCGGACTTGCGCTGCTTCATTTCCTTACCGTAGAGGTGAGCTAGCTGGGAAAGGGTGATCATGTTCAACTGCATGAGTTGTTCTAATGCAGACCACTCCATGTCCACATAGTGGCCATCCAGTCCAAAACCGGCATTGTTAATCAGTATTTCTACGGGCTTATCCAGTTTTAGCGCGTTAACGGCATCGTAAAGTTCCTGTGCCGCATTGGGGGCAGAGAGATCCATAGCGATTACATACACCTGCACCCCGTATTTTTCCTTTAAACTTGCGGCCAACTCCTGCATGGATTGCTCTCTGCGTGCGCTGAGCACCAGGTCTGCACCACTGGCCGCCAGTTGTTTGGCAAAATCCACTCCCAATCCACTGGAAGCCCCAGTCACTAATGCCAATTTATTTGCGAACTGCTTCATACCAAACTCCCAAAGTTATCTCCCTAGTTCAGGTGCGGGCTATGATACAGGCATGCTTACATTGAGACAATTGAGTTTGCATTGTCTCAATGTAAGCATTTATGTAAACAAGGTGTATTAATCGGGCAGTTGAATTAGAAAACCAGGTTGTATTCTTCTAACTTCACCTTGGTAGTGGCGTCTGCATAATCACGGGTGTGGCTGGACCAGTTTTGGGTAATTCGCCCCTTATCATTGCGGTACCAGCTGTTGGCAGAGGTGTCGGCCCACGAACTGTTGGCCAGGTTTTCCTGTAGCTGTTTATTGAAGGCGTCCTGTACTTCTTGTTTCGGTGATAGAGCAATCGCCCCTGCTTCCTCAAGTGCAGCCAGGACTTTCACT
>JBFKSL010000216.1:0-7378 GCA_041626995.1 Ketobacter sp.
TACTTTTTGGCCATGACAAAGGCCCCCGATAAAGCACGCATCACCGACATCCAAGTGGAGGGGATAAGAAAAACAGGGTTGGTGCCACCCAATTTAATGCCTGCTATTACTGCCGTATTAAAAAACGGCAGTGTTTCTTTGCCAAAAGGCCTCACCTTGGTAGCATTGAAAAAAATGTTTAACTTAGGCTATGTAGAATGTTGCCAATTATATGGCCCAGTAAAAACAGACCAAATGCTAAATAATGCGCTTCAAAAAACCAACATGATGGCAGAAGCGCAAATCGTGCCACCTGTGCAATTTATATAATCCTTTTATAACAACATAATAATAATAACTCTTCGGGTTTCACCCTCCGCGCCCCAGCCATGGGGCTTTTTTCTTTTCTGCAATATACATTGCACCACGCAAGGCAAGATAGAAACCACGAATAGATTCACTACTGAACAAAACACCCAGGTTGGCATTCAACCCTTTAAAAAAGCAATCTACAGAAGAATCCCTCACCCCTTATAACAAACCATTATAATAATCTTTACTGAAAACACCCGGCTCGCCCATTTCACTTTGACAATCAACAAAATCTTTCCTAAACATTTTTATTCTACCCTTTATTTTTTCAAAAGCTGATGCTCACTTTGCGCAATGGAATGTTAACGCCAAGGTTTGCAATTGGAATTAAAACGAACAGGCCAAGGTGCAACAATGGAATATGCTCCCGCAGGTATAGAACGTAACTTCCATAGCAGTTCCATCAAAGGGTGCTCAAATTGTATCGCTAAAATTCGAGACCAGGTTGACCAATTTTCCACTGCTAACACCACGGTGCTAGTCTATGGCGAAACCGGCACCGGTAAAGAGTTGGTGGCCAACGAACTTCATTGCAATAGCCTGCGCGGAAACAACCCCTTTGTACCCGTTAATTGTGGAGCATTTCCCAATGAGCTGATTATTAATGAATTATTTGGCCATGAGCGCGGCGCATTTACCGGTGCCGTAGCCAAACAACAGGGCTTAGTAGCCAGCGCAAACGGCGGCACATTGTTTTTAGACGAGATAGACAGTCTCTCATCGCAGGCCCAGGTTATACTCCTGCGATATTTACAAGATCAAAGTTATCGCCCACTTGGAGGCAGCCAGGAACAAACTTCAGATGTGCGAATTATTGCTGCAACACATTGCGATTTACGTAATAAGGTTGCCCAGGGCCAGTTCCGTGAAGACTTATTTTATAGGTTAGATGTATTACGAATATCCATCCCACCTTTACGCCAAAGAAAAAATGACATTCTAATTTTAGCCCGATACTTTGCTGAAAAATTCTCGCGAAAGTTAAAACGCAATCAACCCCATATGACCAAAGCATTTGAACAGTGGCTAGAGAGTTACCATTGGCCTGGTAATGTGCGCGAACTGGAAAACGTCATTATGCGATGGATATATGGCCAATTACCCACTTCATTTAATCCACAAGTGGAATCAAGCCCGGAAGATCTACAAGCTATTGAGGACTTTGCCCAGCATCGTGCTTTGAAAATGGATTTAAAACAGGCCAAAGCGCAAGTAATTGATGCCTTTGAAAAACATTATGTGGCAAGCATGCTGCGTTTAACCCAAGGCAATATTACCCAAGCCGCACGACGCGCAGGAAAAGAAAGACGGGCATTTGGAAAACTGGCCAAGAAATACAATTTAATCTGATCTATATCCCCACACTCTTTGACATTGCATGATGGTAAATGTCAGAACTCTGTTTCTTTTCGTCATGGACGCAACTTGCCCAACTGATTGATGATGAAAGACAGTGGTAAACACGTTGTCTTCGCAAACGCAAGGAGAAGAAAATGGCAAAACTACGGTATGACGGCCGCGTGGCTATAGTGACTGGTGCCGGTGGTGGTTTGGGGCGTTCCCATGCTTTGTTGTTGGGCAGTCTTGGTGCCCGTGTAGTGGTAAACGATTTGGGTGGCGGTGCCACCGGAGGGGGACAATCCTCAGCCGCCGCCGATAAGGTCGTAGAGGAAATTCGCGCTCTGGGTGGTGAAGCAGTTGCCAACTACGACTCTGTTGAACACGGCGATCGCATCGTGCAAACCGCATTAGATGCTTTTGGTACAGTAGATATTGTGATTAATAACGCCGGTATTCTGCGCGATGTCAGCTTCAACAAAATGACTCAGGATGACTGGGACTTAATTTTGAAGGTGCACCTTACCGGCTCCATGAGTGTCAGCCACGCAGCCTGGCCCATTCTGCGTGAAAAAGGTTATGGACGAATTATTATGACCACATCTGCCGCTGGTATTTACGGCAACTTTGGTCAGGCCAACTACAGTGCCGCCAAACTAGGCCTGGCAGGCTTAGCCAACACCCTGGCGGAAGAGGGCCGCAGCAAAAATATTCTGGTAAATACCATTGCCCCCATCGCAGCATCGCGCCTAACCGAAACCGTGATGCCGAAGGAATTACTTGAGCACTTAAATCCCGAAGCGGTTAGTCCATTGGTGGCCTGGTTGTGCCATGAAGATTGCACCGAAACCAAAAGTATTTTTGAAGTGGGTGCCGGCTACATGGGTAAACTGCGTTGGCAACGCACCAAGGGCCACTTATTCCCACTGGGTCGCCCCATTAGCGTGGATGAAGTGGCAGCCCGCTGGCAAAAAATTACCGACTTCAGCGAATCCGAATACCCCACAAGCATTACCCAATCCATGTTACCTGTGCTGGAAAATATTAATAATCCCAGCCTGGGTGGTAACGAATTTATCGATCTGGATGTGGCCAGCAAAGCCAAGCTAGAACTGGAATCGGAATACGATGAAAACGATTTAGCCCTGTATGCATTGGGTATCGGCGCAGCGCGCGACCCCATGGATAAAGACGAGCTGAAATTCGTTTACGAAATGGGTAATGATTTTCAGGCCTTACCCACCTTCGGTGTAATGCCGCAATCCAGCGCCATGTTAAAAGCCGCACGGGAAGGCAAGTTTGAATTGCCCGGTATGAATTTTGGTTTCGACCGTTTATTACATGGCGAACAGTATACGGAAATCAAAGCAACATTGCCTCGAAAAGCCAAACTCAAACATGTTTTTCGTTTTAAGGAAGCCTTCGACAAAGACCCCAACGCTGTGGTGACCTTTGCCATTTCCACTCAGGATGAAAACGGCAACGAATTGGTTTACAACGAAATGACCTCGTTTGTAAAAGGCGCCGGTGGCTGGGGAGGTGATCGAGGCCCCAGCGCAGATGTAAACATACCACCGGAGCGCGAACCGGATGCGGTAATTGAAGAAAAAACCGATCCCAATCAGACCCTGCTTTATCGTCTGTCTGGTGATTGGAATCCTCTGCACGCTGACCCTGGGTTTGCCAAAGCCTTTGGTTACGATCGGCCAATTCTGCACGGGCTTTGTACCTTTGGTTATGTGGGTCGTCATGTGGTGAAAGCTTTTTGCGATAACGATGGCCGTTTGTTTAAAAGCATTAAAGTGCGCTTTGCCAAGAGCGTATTCCCAGGTGAAACCCTGATCACAAAAATGTGGAAAGAATCCCCTACCCGCGTCATCTTGGAAACCAGGGTGAAAGAGCGAGATGAGTTAGTTATTAAAAATGCTGCAGTGGAACTGTATACGGAAATTCCCAAGCCAGCCGCCAAGCCACAAACGGCTATCGCCGCGCCAGCAGAAGCAGCAGTAGATACGGAAATCACTCTGGACGATGTGTTCAGCGCCATCAGCCGTTACGTGGATGAAACCCCTGGTTTGGTGGACAAAACCAAAACCTCATTCCAGTTTAACTTTAAAGACCCGGACTCTTCCTATTTCATTGATTTGAAAAATGCACCGGGTCAAGCTGGCAGCGGAAACGTAGACAAAGCGGATGTGACCCTGGAACTGGCCACTAAACACTTAAATACTTTATTCGGTGCCGACATGGCCGCTGTGCAGAAACTGTATTTTGGCGGCGACCTAAAAATTTCCGGCAACATTATGGCGTCCAACAAATTAAGCGTATTGCAGGATATGAACCCGCAATGGGTGGAAGAAGCTCGTGACGCACGCGTTGCGGCAGGTGGTTCTGCAGCGGCTACTGCGACAGCTGAGGAGCCTGTTTCACAAGAACCAACCTTAGACGATGTGTTTGCTGGTGTGAATGCATTTATAGCGCAAAAACCGGCGCTGGTGGATAAAACAGCTACCGCATTCCAATTTAATTTCACCAACCCCGATAGCTCATTCTTTATTGATCTAAAGAGTGCGCCCGGTGGCGCAGGAACAGGCTCCATCGAAAAACCCGATGTGACCTTAGAATTGCCTACCGAACACGTGCAAACCTTGTTTGGTGGTGATATGGCGGCAGTACAGCAACTGTACTTTGGTGGTGACCTGAAAATTTCCGGCAATATTATGGCCTCCAACAAACTGTCGGTGCTAAAAGATATGGACCCGGATCTGGTGATGCAAGCGCGTGATAAACGTTTGCAAAGCGGGGGCACGTCGACATCGACAGAAACTCATGCGGAGACACCGGCACCCAGCGCAAAGAAAGAATCAACCGCCGAAGAGTCCCTTGCTTCTCTGGAACAAAAACTGGCTCAATCAAACGGCCTCGGTGGTGTTATTCAATTCCACGTTCGCGATCCAGAAAGCCAATGGACACTGGATTTATCCTCTCAACCGGCCAAGCTTTCCAGTGGTGCACAAGGTGAAGCCGCTGCTGTTGCCACCATCGACGACAGTGCACTAGCAGATTTAATAGCAGGCAAACGCAAACTGCAGGAACTGTATCAAAAAGGTGATCTGCGCGTGGACGGCAATGTTTCATTGCTACGCCAAATCGAACCAGCACTGTAACGGGTGAAAATAGGAGAACGAAAATGACAAGACGAGTAAATGTAATTGGGGTCGGCATGACCAAATTCGCCAAGCCCGGCTCCAGTGCAGACTATCATGAAATGGCATCAGAAGCCGGGCGCAACGCCCTGGCCGATGCGGGTATTGATTACAGCGAAGTACAGCAAGCTTTCTGCGGTTATGTATATGGCGATTCCACCTGTGGTCAACGAGCCGTTTACGAACTGGGGCTCACTGGCATTCCAGTGCTAAACGTTAACAACAACTGCTCCACCGGTTCTTCCGCACTGTTTTTAGCGCGGCAAGCCATTGAAGGCGGTTTGGCAGAATGCGTATTGGCCCTAGGCTTTGAAAAAATGGAACGCGGCGCACTGGGTTCCAAATTCACTGATCGGGAAAATCCCATGAGCATGCACGCCAATGTCATGCTACAGGAGCAGGGCTTTACCCAAGCACCTCCTGCGGCACAAATGTTTGGCGGCGCAGGAAGGGAATACCGTTGGCAACACGGCACAAAAAAAGAAACCTTCGGTAAAATCGCTGAAAAAGCCCGCCAACATGCCAGCCGAAACCCCTACGCTTTGTTTAATCAGGTGTTATCGCTGGAGGAAATCATGGCCTCCGATGAAGTGTTTGATCCCCTCACCCGCTTCCAATGCTGCCCACCTACCTGTGGTGCCGGTGCTGCCATTCTTTGCTCTGATGAGTTCGCAAAAAAACACGGCATCAATAATCCGGTGTACATCGCAGCCCAGGCCATGACCACAGACTATGCGAGCAGCTTCGAAGAAAAATCCATGATCAAAATGGTGGGCTATGACATGACGAAAAATGCGGCCAAGCAGGTATATGAAGTCGCTGGCATTGGCCCAGAAGATGTGAACGTAGTGGAGCTGCACGATTGCTTCACCGCCAATGAATTGCTTACTTATGAAGGATTGGGCCTATGCCCCGAAGGTGAAGCCGAGAAATTCATCTGGGACGGCGACAACACCTACGGCGGAAAAGTGGTAACCAACCCTTCTGGTGGTTTGTTATCGAAAGGCCACCCATTAGGCGCTACCGGGCTTGCCCAATGCACCGAACTGGTCTGGCAGTTACGGGGGCAGGCAGAACAGCGCCAGGTGGACAACGCAAACATCGCCCTTCAGCATAACTTAGGTTTAGGTGGTGCTTGTGTAGTGACCTTGTATCGTCGCGACTAGTGCCTAAGTTGCAGCGTTATATTCTTGAATTTAATGCCTGAAAACAAAAAGCGGGGTGAGCATCTGCACCCCGCTTTTTTCTGCTGTCTAAGAAAACTCTAAACAAATCTGCGGCGTCTAATTCAGTAAACGCTACAAACACAAACCTATACACTCCACAGCCTTGTTTAGAGATTCCTAAACTAAAATCTTAGCGTGACAGAAACACAGAAGGAATTTCTCCATATGTCGATTGAAACGGGCCAGGACCAACGATATCGGAAAAATAATCCGCAGCGGCTGTGGTTTGATGCTCTGATATTTTTGGAACCAATGTTTCAATCAGGGAGTGAGTGGTTTTTCTTACCGTGCTCACGGTGGTGGTCGCCAGTGTTCGCATCACTGGACCCAATTGCAAAATCTCCATGGGGTTTTCAAAAATCCATTTGTTGGCTACATCAATCACCGCGTGAAGATAGGTGACGGCATCCTGCAAAACCTCAGGGTCTCGCGCTAGGCCTTCAAGCATTTTTTCCCTTGTATTCCAGCCTAATTCTGCAAATTCTGCATCAATGGGAAAAGCAATATAACCAATCATTTCCCCTTCCTCTTCCAACGCTAAGCGTACCTGTTTCATGTATTGGGCGGCGTTGCGGTGATCGTTCACATCCATTTTTTTGGCCACTCTTCCCACCAACATCATGGAAGATTTTTGCACCAGGGAAGACAAAGAATTAATCATCGATAAATAACCGGATCGCAACTGCACATGGTCCGCAGCCTGGTTCACAAATAAATCCACCGATTCCGCCACAAACAATTCCATAATCATCAGCAACTGTTTCTTGTCAGGGCGTGGCTTGGATGATTCCATCTGGGCGATATACTCAACAACCAATCGATCCAACTGTTGAGAGGCACGATAACGAATGTAGGGTGAGTGTGTTTCCATGTCATTACCTCTGCTTGCACTTGCTTAAACACTGTTCAGGAGAGAGACATATTACATAATTAGTATCGTCGTCTCTTCATTGACCCACATCAATGAAATCAACCTCTGGTTTTGGCCATGATAGAAAATAGAACCCATGAGTTCTAGTGGCGATAGTAAATTCTCAAATGGCTTATCAGCGAGAGGGCAGTGCCATGCAGCGGGAATCGATGGAGTACGACGTAGTGATTGTGGGCGCTGGCCCCTCCGGTTTAGCAACTGCGTGCAAGCTGAAACAGCTGGCGCCAGAGCAATCGGTTTGTGTTTTAGAAAAGGGTTCTGAAGTAGGCGCGCATATAATTTCCGGTGCCATCATGGAACCTCGCGCTCTGTCAGAACTTTTTCCA
>JBFKSL010000217.1:0-7337 GCA_041626995.1 Ketobacter sp.
ATATCGGTGCCTGCCAATAGTTCCGCCTGCATAACCCCTTGCCGAACCAGCATTTCCACCAACAACGCTGCGTAGGTGGCGCTGGCGCTTAAGCGATCCAGATCGGATTGAGGTGACGACATGAACGAGTTCTCGTGGCCCAAAGTGACCAAACCATACCCCGTCAGCAAAGCCATGGCAATGGTTAAAAGAACTCGTCCTCTTCTTCAGGTTGCTGGGGTGCAAACGGGTCTACCGACAGATCAAACGGTGACGGCCCAGGGCTGCCATCGGGCTCCACTTGGCCGGACTCAAGCGGGGTTTGATCAGCAGATTCCTCTGGCTGGCTACCATCATCCAACACGCTAATAACGCCCTTGGCGGTATCCACCTGTTGATCCGCCTCATCACCAGATAGCAGCTCAAACCCTTCCAGACCTTCTATGCCAGCTTCCTTCAATAACTCAACATTGAACTCAGGATCTTCTGGAAGCTGCTCTTCCCCAGACAGGTATTTCTCATCATTACCGCCCTGCTCAATCACGATTTCCACACGACGGTTGCGAGCGCGGTTTTCAGGGGTGTCGTTTTCCACCATTGGCCGGGTGTCGCCAAACCCTTTTACGGTAAAATGCGCGGCCTCGAGTTCGCCGCCCTTCATCAACTCATGAGCCACAGACACAGCTCGACCCGCTGCCAGTTCCCAATTGGAACGAAAGCGCTCAGTGGATATGGGTAAATCATCGGTGTGGCCCTCCACTGAATAGATGCCTTCCACCTGTTTTAATGCTTCGCGAATTTTATCCATGATGGGAATGAATTCTTTATGGAGAGTAGCAGAGCCGCTGGGGAATGAACCCTGCTCTTTCACTCGAATAACAATACGGCGATTGTTGGTTTCCACCTCTACAGCACCTTCTTGAATCTCCTGTTTCATAGCCGTTGCCACTTCCACCGCATCCGCTTGTGTCATGGCAATTAAGCGCTCCAAGATTTCTGCTGACTGGTCTTGTGACGCAGAGGATTCCTGTTGCTGCTGATCTTCACGTTCAGGACTTTCCCCAGGAGAACACAACACATCCAACGTATTGTTCATGGTTTCGGTAGTGGATTGCTGCACAATATTAAGGGGGGTAGGCTGAGGGCGACCAGGAGAAAACTCTTGCGCAATAATAGAGGTACCTTTGGGCATTTCTTTCACTTCAACTTTATCTTGAACACCAAAAGCATCTTTCATGGAACCGGCTATTTGCCGATACTTCTGCACATCCATTTCGGAAAACGCCAACAGCAGAACAAAGAAACACATCAACAGCGACATCAAGTCGGCGAAGGTCGCCAGGTATGCGGGCAGCCCTTTCGGGCATTCCGGGCATTCGCATTCTTCTTCGTCAGTCATCCGTTAACTCCTACCTACTCTTCGTCTTCGCCACCACGCTTGGAGGCAGGCAGATAGGTTTTCAGAAGCCCTTGAATCACTCGTGGGTTTTGCCCCGCCTGGATAGAGAGCAACGCATCAATGATCATGCTTTGAATGCGAGCTTCTTCTGCGGAGCGAATTCCCACTTTATCGGCAACGGGCAAGGCAAACATATTGGCAATCATGGCGCCGTACAATGTAGTTAACAACGCCACCGCCATAGCTGGGCCGATGGATTTGGGGTCATCCATTGCGGAGAGCATCTGCACCAAACCAATCAGCGTACCAATCATACCCATGGCCGGAGCCGTATCGCCAATGTTCACAAAGATGGCTCTACCCACCGTATGACGGGCTGTAGCCTCCTTCACATCCTTCATTAGCATGCTTTTCACCACTTCGGGATCATGGCCATCCACCAGCAATTGAATCCCTTTTTGCAAAAAGTCATTGGAAACCTCTTTACCTTCCAATGACAGCAGCCCGCCTTTACGGGCCACATCCGCCAATTCCACCACCTCCAAGATCAGTTCTTCCGGTGACACCACCTTGGTTTTGAAGGATTTTCCCATCACCTTGATAGCACCGATAAACTGACCCAGGGAGTATTTGGCCATTACCGCAAAGAGCGTTCCTCCAACCACGATCAACAGAGAAGGTATGTTCACGAAAATCATGACATCACCGCCCGTCACCATGGCCATTACCACGATTACAAACGCGCCGATTAAGCCTATAAGGGTTGCTAAGTCCACACCCCAACTCCACTCTGACTAAATTTTGTTCAAACTCTTTCCCGTTACGGGCCTATATGGGTTAAGTCTAGACAGGAATTGCAGAAATTCCGCAATCTTATGAATTGTGCGGATGTGGTGATTAATTCTACCGCCACATTGACCTGATCAAGCCAATCACGGAAACTTGCGCCTCTTAGACAGGAGACAATCATGGCCCGAAAAAAAACTGCCATCGACTTTGAAAAATCGCTGCAAACCCTTGAAGAGCTGGTAGAGAGCATGGAAAGCGGCGAAATGACCCTGGAAAAATCGCTGGAGGCGTTTGAGCAAGGCATCAAACTCACCAAAGAATGCCAGCAGGCATTAAAAGAAGCCGAACAAAAAGTAGAGATTCTGATGGCCCAGAACGGTGAAGAATCCTTGCAGCCCTTCGATGACGAGCAAGCTGATTCATAAATGGCTTCATTCACCTTGGAAAACTATCTTACCCAGTGCCAACAGCGGGTAAATGAGCGGTTGCAGTTCTGGCTGGATCAACAGGGCTCCCTAGCGCCAAAATTAATCGAGGCCATGAATTATGCCACCTTCAACGGCGGCAAACGGGTTCGCCCGGTTTTGGCTTATGCCGCTGCCGAAGCGGTGGGAGGAACCCAAGAAAACGCTGATGACGTGGCTGCCGCTCTGGAAATGGTGCACTCGTATTCTCTGGTACACGATGACTTGCCGGCCATGGATAACGACGACCTGCGTCGAGGCAAGCCTACTTGCCATATAGCCTTCGACGAGGCCACCGCGATTTTGGCGGGAGATGCCCTGCAATGTCTGGCTTTTGAAGTATTGGCCTGCTCCAACGCACCAGTATCCAGTGTCATCCGCTTGCAGCTGATTCAGATTTTGGCGCAAGCCAGTGGTACCCAAGGCATGGCAGGAGGCCAGGCCCTCGACTTAGCCGGTGAAGGCCAACAGCTCAACCTACAGCAGCTGGAGAATATCCACCATCACAAAACCGGCTGCCTGATTCGGGCAAGTGTAAAAATGGGGGCTCTCAGCCACCCAGGCACGACACCAGAGCAGCTGGAAAGATTAGACCAATACGCCCAGGCCATTGGCCTCGCCTTTCAGGTGCAGGACGATATTCTTGACGTGATTGGCAACACCGAAGAACTGGGCAAACAGCAAGGCGCCGACCAAGCCCTGGAGAAAGCCACCTACCCCAGCCTATTAGGGCTGGAAGCCGCTCAAACCATGGCCCATCAACTTTGCGAAACAGCCATCAAGGCACTGGACGGTTTTAACCATAACAGCGAGCCGCTCAGGGCTCTGGCTGATTACATAGTGTCCCGCAGCCACTAAAGAGCACATTAAAAGGATGAGAAGACCGGGCTGGAATCGTATAATGCTGAATTCACCGAAGCCTTCGCAGCGGTAACTGCGCAAGGATTGCACCAGAAGGTATATAGATGTTTACCGAAATTCCTCTGACTCGCCCCAGCACGCCTCTGCTCGACATGATAGAGAGCCCGGCCCAGCTGCGCACATTGGATCAGGATACCCTGCCCCAACTGGCTAACGAGTTGAGAGAGTATCTGTTGTACTGCGTAGGCAAAACCGGCGGCCATTTCGGCGCAGGTTTAGGTGTAGTGGAACTTACTGTTGCTCTGCATTATGTCTTCAATACCCCCGAAGATAACCTGGTTTGGGATGTAGGCCACCAGGGTTACCCCCACAAGATTCTAACCGGCCGCCGCGAGCAAATGCTGAGTTTACGGCAACGAGGCGGACTGGCAGCCTTTCCCAAACGGGAAGAAAGTGAATTCGACACCTTTGGCGTAGGCCACTCCAGCACATCAATCAGTGCCGCCTTAGGCATGGCGCTGGCCAGTAAAGCCCAAGGTCGCAACAACAAGAGTGTTGCTATTATTGGTGATGGTGCAATGACAGCAGGCATGGCATTTGAGGCCTTGAATCACGCCAGCCACTGCAAAGCCAATATGATTGTGGTGCTCAACGATAACGAAATGTCCATTTCAGAAAACGTAGGTGGGCTTTCCAATTATCTATCTCGGGTTTGGGCCAGCCGCACTTACAACTCCTTACGTGAAGGCGGCAAGAAAGTACTGGAAAGCATGCCCAGCGCCATGGAATTTGTGCGCCGCACCGAAGAACATATGAAAGGCATGGTGTCCCCTGGCACCTTGTTTGAAGAGCTTGGCTTTAACTATATCGGCCCCATTGATGGTCACAACCTTGAAAAGTTGGTGACCTACCTTGGCAAGTTAAGTGAGATTCCTGGCCCACATTTATTGCATGTGATCACCCAAAAAGGCCGTGGCTTTGCTCCAGCAGAGAAAGACCCCATTGGTTATCACGCCCTAACCAAAATTGAACCTAATCCACCCATCAAAACCGCAGAGAGCAAACCCAAGCCCCCCAAATACAGCGATGTGTTCGGCCAGTGGCTTTGTGACATGGCAGAGAAAGACAGCAAGCTGGTGGGCATCACCCCAGCCATGCGCGAAGGCTCCGGTATGGTGGAGTTTTCCAAGCGCTTTCCGAACCAGTATTTTGATGTGGCCATTGCTGAACAACACGCGGTTACCCTGGCAGCCGGTATGGCTTGCGAAGGCCAAAAACCCGTGGTGGCAATTTATTCCACCTTTTTGCAACGGGCTTACGATCAGTTAATTCACGACGTGGCTTTGCAAAACTTAGATGTGACATTCGGTATTGATCGTGCTGGACTGGTTGGCGAAGACGGCCCTACCCATGCTGGCGCTTACGACATCAGTTATCTACGCTGCATTCCCAACATGGTGGTAATGGCACCTTCCGATGAGAACGAATGTCGGCAGATGTTGTTCACCGGTTATCAATACCAAGGCCCTGCGGCAATCCGCTACCCACGCGGCACTGGCACTGGCACAGAAATCCAAAAAACCATGCAGGCTCTGCCCATAGGCAAAGGTCGCTTGATTTCCCAAGGTAAACGCGTCGCCATTTTGGCCTTTGGTACACTGCTGGGTAATTGCAAAACCGTTGCTGCTAAGCTGGATGCCAGTGTGGCAGATATGCGCTTTGTGAAACCATTGGACGAAGAATTGATTTTGCAGCTGGCAGAACAACACGAACTGCTGGTTACCGTAGAAGAAAACGCGGTAATGGGTGGCGCAGGCTCAGCGGTAAATGAAATGCTGGCGAAGCACAACGTGGTTATGCCAATATTGAATTTAGGTATTGCAGACATCTACGTGGAGCATGGCAAACCCAGCGAAATGCTGGAACAATGCGGTTTACATGCTGAAGGCATTGAGCAATCCATTCGTGATCGCTTACAACAGCTGGATAATAATCCACTGAATATTAACGCCAGTTAACTTTTCAAACCCAAAAGTCACCCTAAACCCGCAAATCATTTTGTCGGATCTAGGGCGTTCTGCCGACCAACCAGCAGTCTGTCGCGGCGCTTGTCTACGCCGCTTGTTCTTGCTCATCCTCCACCGAGGAGCGAATCAAATAATCAAAAGCCGATAGCGATGCTTTCGCGCCCTCTCCCGTTGCTATGATGATTTGTTTGTACGGCACGGTGGTAACATCCCCGGCAGCAAAAACACCGTCCACTGAAGTTTGGCAACGATCATCAATTTCAATTTCACCACGGGGTGATAATTCAACCGTGCCTTTTAACCAGTCGGTATTGGGCATTAATCCTATTTGCACAAAGATGCCTTCCAACTCCACATGATGCACATCAGTTGTTTTACGATCCTCATAGGTAAGCCCACTTACCTTGCCATCTTTGCCCACCACTTCTGTGGTTTTGGCTGACACAATCACATCCACATTGCTTAGGCTATGGAGTTTTCTCTGCAACACCGCATCGGCTCGTAATTGGTTATCAAATTCAATCAAAGTTACGTGGGCAACAATGCCAGCCAAATCGATGGCTGCTTCCACACCGGAATTACCACCACCGATTACGGCAACGCGCTTGCCCTTAAACAGAGGGCCGTCACAATGGGGGCAATAAGCCACGCCTCTACCACGATATTCTTTTTCACCCGGCACATTCATTTCACGCCATCGTGCGCCGGTTGCCAACAATACTGATTTAGCTTTTAAGGTGGCACCACTTTCCAATTCAATTTGTGTTTGTTTACCCGGTTTTAGTGCTGCTGCCTTTTGGCCGGTCATCACATCCACTTCGTACTGTTTAACGTGCTGCTCCAATTGCGCCACCAACTTGGGGCCTTCGGTTTCGGGCACGGAAATATAATTTTCTATGGCCATGGTATCGAGTACCTGGCCGCCAAAACGATCGGCCACAATACCAGTACGAATGCCTTTTCGTGCAGCGTAAATAGCGGCGGATGCAGCAGCAGGGCCACCACCTACGATTAACAAGTCGAATTCATCTTTTTCGTTAAGTTGAGCGGCTTGTTTTTCGGCAGAGCCAGAATCCACCTTGGCTAAGATATCGGTTAGTGTCATGCGGCCTTGTCCGAACACTCGACCATTCAACATGACACAGGGAACACCCATAATATTACGTGCTTCCACTTCTTCCTGGAACAAAGCACCATCAATCATGGTGTGTTGTATGTTGGGGTTAATGGCCGCCATCAGGTTTAGCGCCTGCACCACTTCAGGACAGTTTTGGCAAGACAGGGATATATAGGTTTCGAATACCATTTCACCTTGCAAGCCTGCGATTTGATCAACAATAGTTTGTTCCACTTTGGGTGGATGCCCTCCCACTTGCAGCAGTGCTAACACCAAGGAACTGAACTCATGCCCCATGGGGATGCCAGCAAAACACACTCCAGTATTTTCGCCTGATCGGTTAATTGCAAAAGAGGGTTTGCGCTGATCATCATTGCTACTTTCTGTTAATGTGATTTTGTTGCTTAGCTCGGCAATTTGTTTTAACAGTGTGAGCATTTCTTCAGACTTGGCACCGGAATCCACCGACGCCACAATCTCAATGGGTTGCGTGACTTTGGCTAAATAGGATTGCAATTGTGTTTTTAAGTTTGCATCCAACATTTGGGGTACTCCTGGAATTGGGGTTGTTGGGTATCGGTGCAGTGCCGTATTTGCAGAGTGAACTCTTTTTTGAGCACGGACACTTGGCCTTTGGCTGCCCTGCGCTTCTCGATTTGACCAGGCGGCGGGGCAACTCGCGCTGCGCGCTCAAACACTCC
>JBFKSL010000218.1:0-7329 GCA_041626995.1 Ketobacter sp.
ACCAGCCAGTCTACCACTCGTGCTCCGCCAAATTTTGTTTTCATCTCCACAATATGGTGGGGGTCATCGGTTACTTCTCCAATAATAGAAGACTCTTTTCCTAATGGGTGGTCGCGCATCACCTTCAGCAGTTCCGTGGCCCGATGCGGAGGACAAATACATAGTAATTTACCCTCATTGGCAACATACAAAGGGTCTAGCCCTAATAGTTCGCATGCTGCGGACACTTGCGGCTTGATGATGAATTGGGATTCGCTAATTCGCATGCCAACCTGTGACTGTTGGGCAAGTTCGTTCAGGGTGGTGGCCAATCCTCCACGGGTTGGATCACGCAGGCAGTGAATGTCGGGTACCGCACTAACCATGTGGCTCACCAAGTCATTCAAAGCAGCGCAATCGGATTGAATAGACGTAGTGAAAGATAGATTTTCACGATGGGCCATTACAGCGATGCCGTGATCTCCCAAGCTTCCATTGATAAGGATGGTATCGCCGGGCTGGGCGCAATCACCCGATATATTTATATGGTTTTCCACTGAGCCCACGCCGGTGGTGTTAATGTAAACCCCATCGGCGTTGCCGCGCTCAACCACTTTGGTGTCGCCACAGACGATATCTACACCTGCAATTTCGGCGCTACGAGCCATGCTAATAACGATGCGTTCCAAATCCGCCAGCGGGAATCCTTCTTCCAAAATAAAAGCAGCACTTAGATAAAGTGGCTTCGCGCCAGACATGGCCACATCGTTCACTGTTCCGTTTACCGCTAATGATCCAATGTCTCCACCGGGAAAAAATAGAGGTGAAACGACATGGCTGTCGGTTGAAATCACTAGGCGTTCAGAAGAGAAAGTTAAGCAGGCGTTATCATTGTTCTGTTTCAGAAATGAATTGTTGAAATGCTTTTTAAAAATGGTTTCAATCAGCTGGTGGGTGGCACGGCCTCCGCTGCCATGGCTTAGGTCGATGTATTTATTGTTGTTTCGCATGGTTTGAATTCCGTTAAACCGCTTTTCGCAAGCGGCCATAGCTCCAGTAAGCTGCACAAGCTCCTTCGGAAGAAACCATGCATGATCCCATTGGGTTTTCTGGTGTGCATATTTTTCCGAATAAGGCGCATTGCTGTGGTTTTTTTTCTCCCCGTAATATTTGGGGGCACTCGCAGCTTTTTATTTCGTTGTTTTTTTTGATTGGCATATTAAAACGCTCTTCGCTGTCGAAATCTGAAAAGTCTTTTTTAATTTGTAATGCGCTATTGTCAATCCAACCCAAACCTCGCCACTCAAACGTGCTGCGTATTTCCATGGTTTCACTAATCAATCTTTGGGCTTTACTATTGCCAGAAGGCGTCACTGCGCGGATGTACTCGTTTTCTACATGATATGTGCCTTGATTTACTTGACGCACCAGCATCAACACCGATTGCATTATATCCAGTGGTTCAAAGCCTGCGATTACAATGGGTTTTTGGTAGCGAGAAGCAAATGGCTCATAGGCTTGGCTGCCAATAATGGTGCTCACGTGGGATGGTCCAAGAAATCCGTCGATACTTGAGTTGTTCTCGTTTTCTAAGAGTGCGTTTAATGCCGCAGGTGTTAGAACGTGATTACAAAAGACCGAATAGTTTTTCAGATTTTCAGCTTTAGCTTGCAATAAGGCAACAGCAGTTGCGGGAGTGGTAGTCTCAAAGCCAATGGCAAAGAAAACAACGTGCCGATCTGGATTTTCCCGAGCAATGCGCAAGCTATCTTGGGTGGAATACACCATGCGTATATCGCCACCAGCAGCTTTCAGCTTCATTAAACTGTTTTGTTTGCTGGCAGGTACGCGCATTAGGTCGGCATAGGTGCAAAGTATCACATCGTGTTTTTGCACCAGCTCTATGGCCGAATCAATTCGGCCCATGGGCAATACACACACAGGGCAACCAGGACCGTGAATAAAGTCGATATTGCTGGGCATTAAGTCAGGAATACCATAACGAAAAATACCGTGGGTATGACCGCCACAAAACTCCATTAATCGATATTGTTTGTTTGATTTGGCTTCCTGGCTGATGGCGTTGGACAGTTTTTTTGCCAAAGCTTGATCACGAAATTCGTCAACGTATTTCATGATAAGGGCTCTTGTGATTGATTCAGCAGTCCGGCTTCTGCAAACATTCTTAGTGTTTGCTCGGCTTCTTGAGGGTGTATTTTATTAAGGGCGTAACCCACATGTACCAACACGTAATCGCCGATATGAACATCATCAACCAGTGCCAGAGATATTTCAACTTGTACGCCGTTCAAGCTGACCGTGGCCATGTTGTTTTCCAGTTGAATGATTTTTGCAGGAATTGCCAAGCACATTGAGCTGTGTCTCTTTAAATGGCTAGAGTAGGTTGATCAACATGGGATTCAATCCATTTGTACCAGCTGTCCATACCCTCGCCGGTTTTGGCGGAAACCTGAAAAATGTTAATGTCAGGGTTCACTTGCTTAGCGTAGGCAAGGCAGCGTTCTAAATCAAAATCCAAATAAGGCAACAAATCCATTTTGTTGACAAGTAGTAGGTCTGCCGCGTGAAACATGTCGGGGTATTTAATGGGTTTATCTTCACCTTCTGTGATGGAAAGAATGACCACCTTATGATTTTCGCCTAAATCAAATGCCGCCGGGCAAACCAGATTGCCAACGTTTTCAATAAATAGCGCGCTGCCAGATTCTGGTTTTAAGGAATGAATGGCATGGCCAACCCCATGAGCATCCAGATGGCAGCCTTTGCCTGTGTTGATTTGTATCGCTTTTGCTCCGGTGGCACGTATACGTTCAGCGTCATTGTCTGTTTGTTGGTCACCTTCAATAACCGAACAGGGAATTTTGTGTTTAAGGTGATTAATCGTTTGTGTCAGCAGGCTGGTTTTTCCAGAGCCTGGGCTGGAAACCAAGTTTAATGTAAAGATGTTATGTTGTTTTAGCCAGGTTCGATTTTTTAGAGCGTGTTGATTGTTTGTTGCTAGGATATCTTGCTCGACCTGAACCAGGCGCGTACTGGCTGGAACTGTGGTTTTGCTGTCACCACACCCACATACTGTGCACATTATTCGACCTCCAGTTCCTTAACCCGCATTTCGTCCCCCTGTGATAGTTGCAGAGGGTGGTTACCACATTTAGGGCAGGCATCGTATCGATGTTCAATGACAACGTTGTTATCACATGCCGAGCAATAGCCATTAGCGGGAACCGTTATTATTTCAAGGTTAGCACCGTGAGCAAGGGTGTTGCTACAGGTTGCCGCAAAGGCTAAGCGCATTGCTTCGGGTTCAACGCAGGATAAAGCCCCTAATTCCAGTGTTACTGTTTTTACGGCCTGGAAATTCTGTTTTTCAGCGCTATCCAGCAGAATCTGCAAAATGCTTTCACAAAGCGACATTTCATGCATGGGAATGCCTTTAATCCATCAACCTTAATTCCATTCTCACATAAACTGTTGCCTAAGTGCTAATGGAATTAAGGTTGTGCTCTGAATGGGAGCTGATGAAGAGGGAGGGGATTAGTTATCTATTTGCGTTGGTTTTTCTTGCTCGCAATTCCAGCACAGTTTGAACAGATTGCCTTTGTCTATGTCCACGGGGCCTGGGAAGAAGCGCTTTTCTCCAATATCCAGGGGGGAGATGGCTTTATATTCGCGTTGCTCCCAGTCGTACATTTGCCAGATCATCTGGTCGGGGTCAGCGTTGGCAGTAAAGTTGATGCGTATGCGCGAGGGTGAACCTTGTGTTGTCTCTACCACCGTTATCCTCATATCGCCCGCTTTGCGTGTTGTGCCTTTGTAGTACTGGGTATGGAGGGAGGTAAACAAGCCCTGTAACAGTTGAATGTAATATACCTCTGATTGAGTAGGGCTGTTGCCCTTCATATCGGTGATTGGAGCCTTTGAGGTTAACGGTAGGCCTTGAGGTGCTGTTAGCTCAAAATCCAATTCTGATAAACGTTCTAGGTAAAATGAAGTTATCCCCGGTGCCAGAGAATTAATCTTAGTGGGCGTAACCCCATGTTGAAACTGCCACTGATAGGGTAGATAGAACTCTCTATTGGGTGCGCGGCTATTAATGACTACCAGGGGTTTAGCATCGTTTCTTAAGCTTTTTTCAATACTCTCAAATTGCATATCACTGCGGAAAGCAATAGGTAACAGTGTTGAGCTTAATAAAAAAGCTAATAGGGTGGGAACGATAAGGTGTAAGCCGATGACCCCCGATGCCAAAAAACGTGTTCTTTTGGGTTTGCTCTTTTGGGTCGCTTGATGCAGCCACATTGACAGAATCCAGAAGAAGCCAATAGAAATAAACAGTCCACCTCTGGAGCCAGCGGATACCAAAGCCGAAGCAGGAATGGCAGCAATCAGTGAGCCCAATAGCATAAAGCGTACCCATTCATTCTGTTGTAATAGAGGAAGAATGAGGCGCAAGCATAGAATGGCGATAAGCCCGCAAATTATTGCCGCCCAAATGGTTATGTCTGGTGACAGCGATGGCACGGCACCATCAATGCCGATGATGCTGCTTGCCAGTAGTTGGGGCATAGTAATAAGCAGTGCCGAAATAAATTCATGTGGAGAATGGCCAGGGTCAACATAGAGGCTAATGCCGCTAGCGCCGTAACCTAAAAAGCTATATATGAAGCGCCACAGTATCACCATCAAGGCGAAAGGTAACAACGGGCGAATCATGTTTATTAGTTTGGTTTTTTCTATAAACAGCAAATAAGCGAACAGATAACCGGTGATGGCGATACTGCTTTCTGCTGCCAGTAACGCAATAGCAAATAGGGCAAGCGAAGCCGCAAGGGTGGATGAATGGCCGCTTTGTCGCCAGGCAATAAAGCGCTCTAGCATAGCGCAACTCATTGCTCCGGCTATAAATACATTGCGTGCAGCGATCCAACTGAAATTAATATAATGGCTGTAGTCCACCACCAGTAATAAACTGGCTAATACAGCAATTGTTGGTGTGGGGGAGATACGCCAGAACAATCGGTAACCGCAGTAAGCATAGAGCAGAAGATAAAGCAGGCTATGGAATGCTTGAAATTGAAATGAAGCGGGCGCGATATGAAAATCGAGCCAATGAGTTAGAGCGCTAACGGGGCGCAGTGGGCTCATTTTTGCTTCTTGGCTGCTCCACCAGGGTAAACTGCCATATTCTTGCGCTGCTTGAAGCGTAGATTGTTCGGGAGAGTAGAAATGGAATGCGTCGCCAAGCCTTTGTAATAAAGGTTTACTTGGATTGGCATTGATCAGTCCACGCTCATAGAGAGCAGTGTTGCCCATGATATTGGCACGGATAAGAAAATCGTCGGTGGAAAGATTACCAAATGGCATGGGCAGGTGCGTGGCGATGGTCACCAGTAAAACCAAGGCAAGCCCTGTTCGAAAGGAGAGCGAAACCCGTTGAAAAAAACCAACTACCCAACCGGGCTGTTGAATGTCCGTACTCATTTTTTGCTCCTGAGAGTCGTCTTAGTCAACAACAAAACTGTACTCGTATTTATGGGGGCGTTGTTGCAAGCTTAATGCAGCCAGTCTAATTTCTGGTGGTTGAACACATAATCGAAGTTGGCCATTTTAACGGATAAGAGTGGCTATTCAGAGATGCAGTGCACAATTACCAAGAGTGTTAAAGCTAAGTTCAATTTAAGTCGTGCCGCTTATTTTTACGGTTAGCCTTCAGTGTTTCGTTCATTTATAGGCATGCACGCGATTGGCAAATTTCTCGCTCAGATTTTTCATTGAATCATCAGATATCAACGTTCTGTTTACTGTTAAAACAATTTCAGTTCCATTTTGATTGGAAATTAAAACCGCCATTAATGGTGAGCCAAGTGGTGTTACCGGTATTCCAAAAAGGCTGTGCGCCGAAAAGGCCACGCAGGAAAATTCGTTTATATCTACTTTGCCTATATATGAAGCGGTACCGCTGCAAGTAAAACGCGGTTGCTTTAATAATTTCTGAACGCTGGCTCTTTCTAATTTTTGCAATAGTCTAAGCGGAATCCAAAACATCAGCTTGGAGGTTAAAGAATTCACCGCAATGGGTAGCTCTTGTTTTTCTTCCAGCCGAGCATTGAACTTTCGAACCAAAGACCGGCAGTCGTCATTTTTTTCAACGTCCAAGCGCACCATGCCCACTAAGTTGGCGGAGGTTTTTTCTTCGGGTGCATGTCGTCGAAGGCTGGCAGGCACATGGATTCGAATGGATTGCTCTGACTCACCACGGGCGAGATCTGCTATGGCTAAAATTGTTTTTAAAAGAATTTTTGCATCTGAGCCCGGTATAGTCAGACGATTCCAGACACGTGATCGGTCCACTGTGCTGAGATTTGCAGGCTCTAACGGAAAGGGAGTTGCAGCATCGCAAACTTTCGGTGGCATCGCCTTGAGATTTCCTGGCGGCATTTTTTCAACAGTCAATGTTGATAGGAACTTTTCAGGTTCCTTTGCATTTAGAGCGTGAAAAACGTTGCGGGCAAAATCCATTAAACCAACGCCATCGGTCACTGCGTGATGAATTCTGAAAACAAGAAATGTTTTTGTACCAACCACTTGAATGATTTCTGCTACAGGACCAATAATCAGGTCGAGGGGCTTATCAATAAAGCTTAAGCCATTGTGGAAATGGCCATCCCATTCCTGATAAATGGTACGGATTCGAGGTTGCGGTCCAGAGGCAGACCAGAATTTCACTCCCCAGTAACCGCGCAAACGCGAACGAACGGCCGGATTGGCTATGGCAACATTGACAACAGCTTGCTGCAGAGTTGATTCCGGTAGTTCACCTTCGCCCTCGATAATCAACTGCGAAACCAATTGGTTTTGGTCATCTTCACGATAACCACTTGCAGCGTAAATCAAATCGGCAAGAGAAAGCCTGCGTCGAAATACTTGAGATCGCTCCATGATAAGCCTTCTGTAATAACTAAATGTCGCCTGAGAATAGGGGTGCAATGTTAGCTGCGTTTGGTTTTAGTACTATTGCCGTTTAGCTCAATTTAATTTGCCGAATAGGCCAGTGAAGGTAAACATGGAGTGGAGGGTTGGATATAAGATAGGCGGGTTGTTTATCTGCAACGTGCAACAATGTCTTTAAACTGCTCTGATATCTTTCCCATACTACTTTCAGATATCAACGTACGATTGGCCGAGAGCACAATCTCGGTAGCATTATCATGACTTACCAGCACAGCCATTAGGGGTGAACCCAAAGGCGGCACAGGAATACCGTAGCAACCGTTCGCTTTGAATGTGTCTGTAGAAAATTCCTGAAATTCAATTTTTCCTAAGGACGAT
>JBFKSL010000219.1:0-7313 GCA_041626995.1 Ketobacter sp.
ACAAACAAAGTAAAAATAAAACAATTTGGCTGCCCGGTTGGCACGCTGTGTACCGAGTTAGCAAAGCTCAATCATCATGCTCAGAATCACGCCAACGCAGTTTTCACTTTATTTCGAACATGGCTATGTAAGCAATTCACCCAGCTGGGCTGCAAAAAACATCACGCAGACCAGTTATCCATGCATCTATTGGCCAGAAGCCAAGGGGTGGCTACGCTCGCCAACGCCTTTAACGACGACAAATTTCTTCAACACGAAGTCACACAATTAAATAAATGGCTACAAGCCGAACTTACACAAGGATAGGAAAGCAAATATGTTTATCGTTTTATTAAAGTTTTCAAGCAACAAAAACGCTGCACCTCAATTTATGGAGAGCCATAATCAATGGCTAAAACAAGGTTTTGATGATGGTGTGTTTCTAATGGCTGGCAGCTTGCAACCCAAAGCAGGCGGCGCCATTATCGCTCACAACATTTCACTTGAAAACCTTACCAGCAGGGTAAATGATGACCCTTTTGTAGCAGAAAATGTTGTCAGCGTTGAAATAATGGAAATCACACCATCTAAATTAGATCCACGACTTTCCTTTCTCAACACCAATTAATACTCAGTTTATAGGGAAGTATCCACATGAATACCAGCTCAATCATCAATGGCAAGCCCCGCTGCACTTGGTGCAGCGCTACACCCGAATACGTGCGCTACCACGACACCGAATGGGGCTTTCCTGTTGAAGACGACTTTCGATTATTTGAGAAAATTTGCCTGGAAGGTTTTCAGTCTGGCTTAAGTTGGCGCACCATTCTGACTAAGCGGGAGAATTTTCGCGAGGCTTTTCGTCATTTTGACTTTAATAAGGTGGCCCGCTTCAAAGAAAAAGATATTGAAAGACTGTTAAAGAATGAAGGCATAATAAGACATCGAGGAAAGATTGAAGCCACCATTAACAACGCTCAACGCGCCAAAGAAATGGTGAAACAAGAAGGTTCTTTAGCCGCTTTTTTCTGGCAATTTGAACCAAACAAACAACCTGATTCAAGCGAACTGGCATCTACTTCAGAAGAATCCAAAGCCTTATCCAAAGAACTGAAAAAACGCGGCTGGAAATTTGTTGGGCCAACCACGGCTTATGCTTTTATGCAGGCGATGGGCCTTGTCAATGATCACGCTGAGGAATGCGTAATTCGCAAAAAAGTCAGCAGCTCACGCAAACGATTTAAACCCCCGGTGAGTTAATTCACCGGGTGTGGTTTTAGCCGTGTTAATAAGTCACAGACAAAAGCGCTATTAAACATCATTGACATTTAAGGCCAAACTGCTTTTACTTAACCTTATTACTTGAGCCTGAATAAGGATAAGCGTCATGCTTGGCATTGTTACCGCTTCCCGGCTCCACGTAAGAACTAAACCCGACAAAAACAGCAGTAGCCGAGGCCTTCTTACCAAAGGAACCGCTATACCCATTACCGGGCAAACCGATAACTGGATCGAATTTCGTTATCAGGATTTTCCCGCCTACGTTTACAAAAGCTATGTTTCGATTCAAGACGACAATCGAAACATTAGTGCCATTACCACAGCCAACTTGCTTAATGTACGCAGCAACCCGGATATTCATAGCAATATCATTGGAAAACTGCCCAAAAGCTCTCGAGTTGATGTGATATCCCTTCTGCCTCAATGGGCAGAGATTCATTTTAATGGTGCAGTTGGCTATATCTCTCGTGATTACATTCGCTTGCAACAACAACCGGATGCAACCAACGGTAAAGTTATTGCTAGCTTGCTAAATGTAAGGAGCCAACCCAACGCATCCTCAGAAAAGCTTGGTCAACTGAGCCGCAATGCCCATGTAAAAGTGTTGGCCAAACATGGCGATTGGCTACAGATTTACTTTAACGATCTAAAAGGCTTTGTGCATTCTCACTATGTGCAACTTTTGGAAGATGACGATCTAGAACCGGTTCGCGCCCAGGACATCGATCAGGATCTCCCTCCCGATGCTGTGCGTACCCAAACCCCTTCATCTCTTGCCCCCATTCAGCAATTGCCCATGAGTGGAGACGATACCGAGCGCGCTGTCGCCAGCACTTGGAACAAGTATGGCAACCTTCTGCAAGAACTCAGCAGTGATAAAGAAATTGATAAAGGTTGCGCTGTTGCCGTGCTTTGCGTGGAAAGCGCAGGCCGTGGATTTCAACCCAGCAATCAAAACCGCATGGTGATTCGTTTCGAAAATCACAAATTCTGGAAATATTGGGGCAAGCAGAATCCAGAGATTTTTAAGCAACATTTCAGCTATCAGTCAGGCCAAGCCTGGAAAGGCCATAAATGGCGTAAAACACCTGACGATACATGGCAAACCTTTCACGGCAACCAAACCAAAGAATGGCAGGTACTTCAGTTTGCCCGCACCTTTAATGATGATGCCGCTTTGCTCTCCATTAGCATGGGCGCGCCACAAATTATGGGCTTCCATTACCAGCGTATTGGCTACCATTCGGTGCAGGATATGTTTAACGATTTTGCAGAGCATATCGAAGCGCACATTCGTGGCTTGTTTAGCTTTTTAGACAACCCCATGATAAACGCATTGCAAGCCCTGAACTTTGAAACCTTTGCCGGCTACTACAATGGCAGCGGTCAAAAGCAGGTTTACGGCCAAAAAATAAAAAAACATTACGACGCCTTTAAACACCTTTCCATCATTCACGGCTTATAAGCAAGGAACCCACCATGAATCCATTAGCGTTTATTAGCGACATCTTCGCACCAGCTGCAAAGTTAGTGGATGATGTGCACACCAGCACAGAAGAAAAACTGGAGCTAAAGGCCAAGCTTAAAGCCCTGGATCTTGAACTGAAAAAGATTGAGCATGAATTTCGTAACACTGTGATCGAATACGAAAGCAAGCTTATGGAGAACCAATCTAAAATCATACAGGCAGAAGCCACCGGCCAGTCCTGGATACAACGCAACTGGCGCCCTATCACCATGCTGGTATTCGTGGCCTTAATCGTCCTATTCGCTTTAGGGGTTATTACCCTGGAAGAAAAGTTCGCCCAAGAATTTATGCGCTTGGTACAAATCGGCTTAGGCGGATATGTGGCTGGCCGCTCCGCAGAGAAAATCTTTAAAGATCGGCGTATTAGCGCAGAAAAGAGTGACGGGGCAGTCGGTTAACCTCCTAGCCCTCCCCCTTTTAAGTCAATTAACTTAGATAAAAGCCTGAAAATTAAGGATTAAAGCTTACACAAAAGCTACAAAGATGCTCATTTCCTCAAATTGACATCAGACGTTGTCATTTTTAATATGACTGAGTTAATTGTCAATTTAGATTTTTATAACCAAATCACAATAAAAATCGAACCGAGGGAGTAAGTATGACTGGGGCAATCTCGTCAGCTATTATCGGCTATTCACGCAACATTCAAATCAGCAGCATTACCAAGTCGCTGATACTTTCATTAACTGCCCTGCTATGGGCATGCTCAGGAGATGACTCTTCCAATTCCACCAACAGCGAACGGGCCAGCCAACCCACGGCAAGTGTAGAAGCACCCAGCGCCACAGCTGAGCCAACATCCCCACCGGATAGTGAAGCTACTGAAGACCTCTCCGATATCGTAAGCACCATCTACAACCCACCCGCAGAACATCCTAAAGCGGTAAATTTACCCTTACAGTTTGTACCAACCAAAGGTGGAAAAAAACTCAGTGTGCGCGTTACGCTGCCTGCCGATGAAAATGGCGATCCGTTGCCAGGTCCATTTCCAGTGATCGTGACTCAGTCTGCCTACAACACCAATTTGATGTCGCAAATCTTTATGGGCCTTCCAGGCAACCTGTTATTGGGTGTAACGGATTCCTTTATTGTACGCCGAGGCTATGCGCAAGTAGCGGTGGACACCCTCGGCACCGGCGCTTCGGAAGGTGGCTGGGAGTTGATTAGCCCCGATGAACAAGAAGGCATGGCCGATATTATCGACTGGGCGCACCAACAACCCTGGGCCAATGGCAAGTTGGGTGTGGCGGGTGTTTCCTATATGGCCATTACCTCGCTGTTTGCAGCACAACACCGCCCCGATAGCATTGACGCAGTCTTCGCCAGTTTGCCAATGGGCGATGCCATGCGAGGCACTGTAGGCATTGGCGGTTTGTTGAATGCCCTGTTCATGAGCACTTGGCTCAACATTACCCATACCCTGGCCACCCAAAACATGAGCACCATGCTGCTCTATCCACAATACATGTCACAGTTAATGGCCACCACCCAAGAGCACGTGGATCAAGTGGATGGCTATTTTATACCTCTGGTTGAGCAGGCTTTAGATGGCGCCCCCCTCTACAACTACGACAATCCTTACTGGCAAATTCGTTCTCCCATTTACGGCACGAACAAGATAAAGGCGCCCACTTTTATCTTGGGTGCGTTGCACGATATTTTCCAACGGGATGAACCCCTGCTCTACGAAATTCTGGAAGACAACGACGTAGACAGTCGACTGGTGATTTTCAACGGCAGCCACATCGTGAACTTTGTGGTTACCCACATTGGCAACGAAGCGGTGCCGCCAATTGATTTGTTATTACTACAGTGGTTCGACAAACACTTGAAAGGTTGGGACACGGGTATCGAAGAGATGCCACAAGTTACCCAATATGTAAAAAACTATCCAACTCCTGACACCCCAGAAGAATTTCGTAATGACAGTTATGCCACTACCACCACTTGGCCACATCCAGAGGCAGCGCCAGAACGCTGGTTTTTGCACGGCGATAATACGTTAACGAGAAGTGCACCTGAACAGGAAGAAACCAGTCCCACCATGACCAATCCTGAACACCCTTATGGTGGAGCGCACAACTCTAATGGTTTACTGACATTTGAATTGCACATTAACGATGGCACCGATTGTTCGCGCAGCTTTGAGCAATGGGTTTTGGGTATTGCCCTGCCAAAATCCTGCTTCACCAACAGTGATCGTGTCGATCAGCAACGAGTCATTTTTGAAACCGAGCCCATGGAAGAAGATTACTACATCAACGGCCCCATTCAGGCCGATATTTGGATCGACAGTACCGTTACCGAAGCTGTGGTTGCCGTTCAAATAGAAGAAGTTTCTTCACGCCAGTCTCTACCCATCACCAACGGACAACTGCTGGCCTCGGGCCGTGCAATTGACGAGGAACGTTCGCGTTTTATTGATGGCGTAATGATCCAGCCGTACCACTATTTCACCGAAGAGACCAGCCAACTTTTGGTTCCCGGTGAAGTTGTAAAACTCTCAGTGGAAGTGTTTCCCACCAGCGCTATTATCAGACGTGGAAATAAATTGCGGGTGTCCATCAGCCCCAGTAATCAGGCACAAGGTGTATTGAACTTCTTACGTCAAACACAGGCCGAAGGTGGCATTACCACCATTCATATCAGCCCGGAACATCCATCTTCAGTGGTACTTCCAAGCGTTCCAACCAGTGCTTTGAACTAAACGTTTAGCTTTCGCCAGGGGTAAGTTTGCAGTCTACCCCTGGCACCCCACTAACAAATCAAACGAATAAAGAGAATAAGGAAATGAGCTCAAACGATAGCAACAGCAGTGTCGAATTTTCTCGACGCAAATTTATGGGTGGAGCTATGGCTACGGCAGCCGCCACCACTGTCTTACCGGGATGTAGATTTGTAGCTGGATCAGGCAGCAATACCATTCCTGAGCCACCCGATTTTCCAGCAGGCATCGAACTGTATCAACAAAGTTTTATCAACTGGGCGCGAGAAACGAAAGTGGCTGGCGTTTGGTTTTGTTCACCACAAACCGCCGATGATGTGGTAACCCTGGCAAACTGGGCCAAAGAACAGGGTTATCGTTTACGCCCATGGGGGTCAGGTCACGGCTTCGCGCCCACCTTATTGCCTCGCGGCCATAGCGGTGAAAATGTGGTGCTGGTTAACACCAAAGACTACCTGAATCAAATCACTGTTAATCCTGGTACAGAGTTTAATTCGGTTACCTGTGGTGCCGGAGCTTACCTGGAAGATATTTGCGCTGAGTTAGAACCCTATGACTTAGGTTTATACCACACCACTGCACCGGGCGGCGTTTCCATTGCCGGCGTATTAGCAGTTAACGCTCACGGTGCAGCTGTACCCCAGCAAGGTGAAACACTACAACCCGGCCACTCCTGGGGCACCATAAGCAACTTGGTATTAAGTATTACTGCTGTGGTTTGGAACGAAGCGGAAGGCCAATATGAATTAAAGACCTTCCAACGGGATGACCCCGCCATTGGACCGCTGCTCACGAGCCTGGGGCGGGCCTTTATTACCGAAGTGACTTTGCAGGTTGGCCCTAACTTAAAAATTCATCAAGCTTCTTTTACCCATTTAACCGCTGCAGAAGTACTGGCCATGCCAGGGAGCGAAACAGAAAATTCGTTTTCTAACTTATCCGACCAGTATGGCACCGTAGATATTATCTATTATCCATTTAACAACGAGAAAAAGGCCTGGATAAAAACCTGGACGGTTACGCCAGAAATGCCAGATGTAGCCAGAGAGACCTCTGGGCCCTACAACCTGAGTGACGGCGTTAAAATGGCACCCTTAGCAGCGGACATTCTCTCCTCTTCACTGAGAACCTTTCCAAAAGCCATGGTGAAGTATTACAACAACCTATCCTACAATGGTATTGTGGATTTGATGGCAAACGAAGACCCTGAATCACAAATTCACGATCTCTGGGGCTCAGCTTACACCACCACACTTTATGTACAGCCATTAACGCCACGTAAAACCGTTGCCGCCTGGGGCGTAATGGTCGCCAGAGAAAATTTGCAACGCGCGCTGGCAGAGTTCTACCAATACTTTGAACAACTGTTGGCTGAGTTTGAAGCCAGAGGCCAATTCCCTTACACCGGCCCGTTTGAGCTTCGCGCCCACGGTTTAGACAAGCCAAGCGACGTGTTGATTCCCAACGCAGTGGAGCCCACCATTTCCGGTGCTCGCCCACACCCTGATCACCCGGAGAAAGACACCATTATCTGGTACGCCATTAATAACAACGTGGATCAGCCTCACGCTGCCGAATTTAATACGCTGCTCGAACAGTTCTTCTTAACCAACTATCAAGATTACGGCATTGTGCGTCCAGAATGGACAAAAGGTTACGGTTATACTGCCGATGGACAATTCGGCGGCGCCTGGACCAACGATGAAGTGCTGTTGGAAACGTTCCCGCAAACTTGGCGTGATGGCTACCCAGAAGACGCCTCTTGGGATGCTGCGGCGGCAGCCTTCGTTGCGATGGACC
>JBFKSL010000220.1:0-7309 GCA_041626995.1 Ketobacter sp.
CCTTCCACTTCCAAGTCATCATTGTGATCCTGGCGGGTTTCCTCAACATTTTCGATTAGGTTGTATAGGGCCTGACGGGAAAACTCATCGCAATCGAAAGGAATTAAGCAACTGTCGGCAGCAATCAGGGCAGATAACGTATAAAAGTTAAAAGCGGGTGGTGTATCAATATACACGGCGTCATAACCTTGCAGCTTGCTTAGGGCATCACGCAGTTTGAAAATTTTATGCTTGGATTCCAGCTGCGACATAATCTCACCCAATTCAGGGTTTGCTGCAATGACACTTAAATTTTCGTAAGCGGATGGCGTAACAAAATCTTCCAGATTCTTCTTATGACGATGACGAAACGATAGCGCCTGCGCGAAAAATACGCCGATGTCAGATTCGCCAGTTTGAAAATCTCGCCCCAACAAATACTGAGTGGAGTTACATTGCGGGTCCAAATCGATTACCAACGTTTTTAAACCTCGGTTGGCACTGATGGCAGCTAAGTTTGAGGCAATGCTGGATTTACCCACCCCACCTTTTTGGTTGAAAATAACTCGGCGCATAGTCTCTACCCTGTCTTTGTTGTGTAGTTAGGACAAGCGCCATTTTATAGAAGGCTATAACTTATGTCTTCTCTTGATCGGCGGCTTGTTGGATTTTTTCCAATTTCTCGGCGGCTTCGTCGCCAAACCAGCCTTGCAGTTTTTCAAGCACCTTGCGTTGAATCTCCGGCGTAATTTGCGAACTCAACCCTGCCAGGGTGGAGGTAATCACCAACAGGTCATCTGTAAACCCTAGCACAGGCACAATATCAGGCATGGCATCCGGTGACACCACAAAATATCCCAGCGCAGCAAATACCGAGGCCTTGGCCCACAACGGCAACTCCGGTGATTTAGCCAGATAGTAAAGTTGTAGCACACGCGCCACCACGTCAAAGCCGGCTTTGGAAAAAGCGCGATTAAGCACCTGCATCACCAACTGTGGCGAGTAGGACGTTGCATACTCTTTTAACTCAATTGCCATAACCTTTCTCCTCGCCCACCTTTCTTACCAAATAAGGATAGGCTTAATCTATTGACCTGCTCAACATTTACCAATAGCTTATAGCCAACAATAATGAAAGCAGTGATAACATAAGATTAATGATTTTGGCTTACTTTAAGCTCGCAAATTGGGAGAAAAGGATCATTCCATGAGTAAATCTGACGATATTAAACGCAATTCCAATAAGATCTGGCTGGCGGGTTTAGGTGCGTATGCCATGATTCAGGAAAGCGGCAACGATTCTTTTGAAAAACTGGTAACTAAGGGAAAAGAGTTCGAGCAGGATAACAAAGAGAAATGTGCTGAGGCAGCCCCGGATTCTCGACTGGATGAACTCAAAGTACGCGCCAACCAAACCATGGATCGGATCGAACGAGCATTTGATTTGCGCGTGTCATCGGCTCTAGGCCGGTTAGGCATCAGCCATAAGACGGATCTGGACAGGTTAGATGCTAAAATTGATGAACTGGCTGAGGCTCTTAAGAAAATCAGCATCGATCTCGAGATACCCGAAGACTAATCTATGGCCCAATTAATTATCACCATCATCGCCACCGCCCTGCTTAGCAGCCTGCTTACCTTGGCTATCGCTCAGTATGTATTCAACAAAAAATTTAAAAATCAGTACGAAAGTGGTCTGGCCAAAGCCATCGAGCAATTCAAGCAGGAAGTGGGGCCTGAAATTGAAGCCCGAGTAAAGCAAGGTGTGCTGGAAGGCATTAAGTCCCTGCCTTCAAAAGAAATACTACGAGACACCACCCGATCCATTGCCAAGACAGGGCTGGATATTGTGGGCGACGGCTTGAAGATGGCTACACGCCCACGCCCAAGCGGCAGCAGCAGGCGCCCACCTTATGATAAGGATTAGCGCCCGCTGATCATACGCGGTATCAAAATCACCATGGACAGGATCAACAGCACCAGGGTTTCAAACGAAATATTCTGTAATTGCGGCACCTGTAAATAGCCGTTATGGGAAAGGAACGCCACCACAATTAAACAGAAGCCAATAGCCGTGCTGATACGATTGGCTCTACGATCTGCCGCCAATTGGTTCTTAATATAGGTAAGTTCCTGCATCTGCTGCTGTTGAACTTCCCCCTGAGCCTTCACCGTCAACAGAGTCTCGTTGGCCAACTGGGGTAAGTGCTCCAGGCGCACTATCCAGGCAGGATCGTGGTTCTTCAATGCTTCAATCAAGCCCGCCAGCCCCTCAAATTCAGGCAACCAACTATTTAGAATCCGTTTCACCAGGTTCCAAAGGCTAAACTCCAGGGTAATACCCATCACATCGTTCAAAAAGTCCACATCACCGCTCACCCGCACACCTTCGGCATCATCCAACGAATCAGCGCTAGCGCCCAAAACATATTGGGTTAACGACGAGGTGGGCAGGGTAATGCGGGCATCAACCACTTCTTCATATTCCAGAAACAGCTGCACGCCTTCTTCATGAATGGCGAGAAAAAACATCCAATTGGGATTAGTGGTCTTCACCCTCAGCACCCGCCCCTGGTGATCCTGAAGACGTTCTAAAGCCTGAGGCTCATGAGAAAGGGCCATGTTTATTGCAGATTCCACTACCTCTGAAACCAGATAGCGGATCATGGATTCATCATTGTTATTTTGCATACTCAAACCCGATCCCCATTCTCATACAAGATGACATTAATGGTGGCTATGTCTGACAGCCAAGCTGGCAATTTACCATTGCAGCCAGAAAAAATCTCAAGATTTCTTCAAATTGCAGGTTATAATAGCCCGGTTTTTTTGGCCATTTCGGCATAAATTTGACAGTTTTTTGTGGGCTTTTTGTTGCTGGGCTTGACGAAATTGTCGCCCCAACACTTTGGTAGGGATCATCACTCGATGCTTGAGCTTTACAACGAGTTTGTAAATCATCCAGACTTCTGGAAATACGTCAGCATTCCATTTGTGGCCGCCATCGTTGGCTGGACAACCAACTGGCTTGCCATTCAGCTAACCTTTTATCCGTTAAACTTTGTCGGTATTCCCCCTTATCTGGGCTGGCAAGGCATTATTCCACGCAAAGGCCGCAAGATGGCGAGCATTACCGTGGACAATACGCTGGATAAAATCAGTACCATGCAGGAGATTTTCGACGAGTTCGAACCCCACAAGATCGCCCATCATATGATCAAAGTGGCCGATTCCCGCATCGAAGACCTCACCGACGACATCATGAACGAACGCAATGCCGTTCTCTGGGAAAACCTACCCAACACGCTGAAAAATAGAGCTTATAACCGGGTTCGTAAGCAATTACCTGAGATGATGGATAGCCTGATTGAAGACATGCAGGCCAACATTGAAGACCTGATTGACCCCAAAGAGCTGATTATTAAAAAGCTCTCTTCTGACAAAGACATGCTCAATCGCGTATTTTGGGAGTGTGGCGAAACCGAATTTAAATTTGTTATCAACTCTGGAGCCGTGTTTGGGTTTTTATTCGGCGTGATCCAAATGGTGGTGTGGTGGCATTACCAACACTGGACCATCCTGCCTGCTTTTGGGTTGCTGGTGGGGCTGGCCACCAATTGGCTGGCACTTAACTTGATATTTCGCCCCCTGAACCCCACCAAAATTACACCTTTCGGCCCCACACTTCATGGCCTGTTTTTAAGCCGACAAAACGCTGTTTCGGAAGTATTTTGCCGCATCGTCACTGGCGAAATCCTAACCATTGGCCATATCATGAATGAGATCTTCCGTGGCCCCAAGGCTGATCGCGCCAAGGCCATGCTCAAGCGCCACATGCGTCCGCTGATTGATGGTGGCATGGTAAAAACCGTCGCTCAGCTCACGGTCGGGCCTGAAGGTTTCGTGGATCTGAAGCGCACTATCGAAGAAAAAACCATAGAAATGTCTCTCACTTCCCTGGATGACCCCATATTCTCAAAGGAAAGGGGCAAGGTGGTAGAGGTAATGTTCCGCACTCGTATGCAAGCCATGTCTTCAGAAGAGTTTCAAGCCTTACTGCGCCCAGCATTTGAAGAAGACGAGTGGATTCTTATTATGATGGGTGGTGTACTGGGTTTAATTGCAGGGTTCCTGCAGCTGACTTTTATGTTTGCTGGTGCCGGCGTTTAGTCATTGCTTATTTTGACGCTGCCGAGATACAAAACAGCCAAACACTTTTATGGGTATTTGTCCTACAATTCCAAATCGAACAATAATATAGATACGAATTTTCGGGTTTCGGGCTTTAAATCATAACAATAACGATTAGGCCCACTTATAATTGGCAACCCAATCAAACCCAATACCTACAGGAGATGTCCTAATGGCTTGCAGAGGTTTCGCGCCAGCATGGTAGATGCGCTGTCCTCAGAACGGCTGATCAGTTTTGTTCCTGTGCTGCTTCCACTGCTTTTGGCCGTGGGCGGATGGCTTATGGTTAAGCTGGTGCACTTTATGGCCCTGTGGCCAAAAAAGTTCATTGGTCTATTCAATCTTATTGGCTGGCAGGGTCAACTCTATAAAAGTCAGCATCTCTATATTCCCTTTTGGTCACGTACACTGATCGAAAAACTCACCAATCTACAACAGGTGTTCGAGTATATTGGCCCGGAAAAACTGGTGAGTCACTTACTCAGTAACCTGCGCCCACAAATTGATGGCATCATCGATGATGTAATGTCGGAAGATAATTCGGTGCTGTGGGAAAATTTACCCATTCTTGTGAAGAACCGTTTTTATGCCCGCACCCACCGCCTGCTTCCACGCATTATCGATGACATTGTGGAGGAACTGGGTGATAGCCTTGGTCGCACGGTGTCTTTCCAAAAACTTATACAATACGCAGAAAATCAAAATCCAGGTACATTGCAAAAACTGTACGAAGCCTTAAGCCTACGAACCTATAAAAGCATGGCGCGCTTTTGTGCTTACCTAGGTTTCATGGTGGGTGTTGTTCAGTGTGTAATTGCCTATCTGGTGGACACCAATGAGTTCACCTACTGGAGCGTCAGTGCCGCCCTGAGTGTATTTTTCTTTTTCTGGATCTGCCAACATTGGATTAAATACCCCTACCGCCCCATTAAATTTGGCAAGTGGCAAATACGCAGCCCCTATGCAAAGTTCCGCAAGGAACAGGATGAAGCACTGGCAAAGCTGTTGGCCAACGATATATTTTCCATCCAAAACATTTCTGGATACTTAATTAACGGCGGCAAAGCCCATCATGCACACATCATTATCCGTAAACGGGTATCTGTGTTGGTGGAAGATATGAACATTCGCACGCTGGCGCAACTCACCGTTGGCCCCATAGGCTATGTAGAACTGAAACGAACCTTAACGGAGAAACTCACTGACGCCATATTGGAACCCTTGCAGGAAGAGCACTTTAATGTTGCCAGAGCCAAGCTGGTAAAAGAGTTTCTACACAAACGACTGGGCAAAATGCCCGATGACCTTTTCTATAACCAGCTGAAATTTATTCTTGACCCTGTTGCTATCATCGGTGGCATTGGCGGTTTTTGGATTGGTGCACTGGCAGGCAGTGCACAATGGTTTTTACTCTCTCTTTAAATGCACTTAATTTCCCAAGCAGTCATACACCGCATCAATCAGTTTTCGGGGCCGTGGATCAATCAACACATAAGGCCCCATTTGATTCATGGTGTAGGCAAAGCCCAACTCTTGATCAGGATCGGCAAAAGCCAGTGAACCGCCCGAACCAGGGTGACCAAAACTATTCGGGCCAGGCCCAAATTCCGCTTCCACACTACCAGGCTGCTGCAACATAAAACCGGGGCCAAAGCGGGATTTGGTTAACAACACTA
This sequence comes from Ketobacter sp., assembly GCA_041626995.1. Taxonomy (GTDB): domain Bacteria; phylum Pseudomonadota; class Gammaproteobacteria; order Pseudomonadales; family Ketobacteraceae; genus Ketobacter. The sequence goes on from JBFKSL010000220.1 coordinate 5,847, forward strand.
AATCTTCCCCAACACTTTGTTCTTCATAACAACGCTGTAGTGCAGCAGATGAAATCACGCCTTCATTACACACCACATTGCCATACAGCGTGGCTAACGACGCAGCCGTACTATGTAAGTTGGCAGCGGGCAGTTCCGCCCTTCTCCATTCTTCCGTGTTTGCTCCGTTCATAATAGACATAGGGTTCATTAGTGATCGTGCTGTAATAGTAGAAGGGTCTGCCATGACTTTTTCAAACAAATTGATGCGACCAGGTTCTACCATGGTTTTCGTCACCACCATATTGGACACTCTCTGCATCTGCTCATCATTCAAACCAAATGCCATGTCCAAGCCCAGGGGTTTGGCAATATCCTGCTGCAAAAACGCATTAATCATCATGCCGGTGGCGCGACGAAACACCTCACCAACCAACCAGCTATAAGTCATCATGTGATAGCCATGCTCTTTGCCTGGCTGCCACCAAGGCTCCTCTTTGGCCAGAGTGTTTGCCATGAAATCCCAATCATAAATAGCTTCATTGGGTACCGGCGTTTTCAGTGCCGCCTGCCCGGCCTTGTGATTCAGAAACCAAGCCACCAGAGTATCCTTCTTACCATTGCAACCATACTCCGGCCAGTAATAAGACACCGGACGAGCCAAATCGATCAACCCCATATCCACGGCCTTTTGCACACACAGGGCCGCAACCCCTTTGCCAGAGGAAAATACATTAACCAATGTATCTTCCTGCCATGGGGCGTCACCGCCCTCTTCCAGCAAACCCGCCCAAATGTTTACCTTTAGCTCACCTTGATGATATACGCTGCAGGAGGAACCCAGCTCCGGGTAACTCTGATACAACTCGGTGAAGGCTTCTTTAACGGCTTCAAATTGCGAATCACACACTCCACTGATTGGCAGCGACATAGCATTCCTCTTGGTGATGATAATTAGACGATGTTAGACTGGAGCAAGATTCTAGCACACGCGGTGCGTAGTTATGCCGAGCGAGCCCAACATCCCGCCCACACAGCAACCTGGTGGCCTATTTTCTTTGCCCAGCTTAAAACGCTTGGCTTACCTGCTGGATGACCAATTCAGAATACCATTTACCCCCTATCGACTGGGCTGGGATTTTATCATCGGCCTGATTCCTATAGCCGGTGACCTTCTTACCGCCTTCATGTCTCTTTTTCTACTGGTAGCTGCACGTAAGTACAACGTGGGCGGTATCGTTTTGTGGAAGATGTTGGGGAACATTGTTATCGACTTTTTAATCGGTTTGGTTCCCATTGCGGGAGATGTAGCCGATGCAGCCTGGAAAGCGAACGCCAAAAACATCAAACTGTTATTAAAAGCGATCGAAGACCAGAAAGCAGGGCCAAATTGGCAATAATTACAGCTTTTGCCCCTTGTAGTATTGCGAATTTGCCGCATACTAAATTCAGCACAAAATGATAAAGCAGTAATAAGCCTAGAG
>JBFKSL010000221.1:0-7230 GCA_041626995.1 Ketobacter sp.
GGGATGCGGTGGCCCCACCATAGCTGGCGGGAAATGCACCAGTCTTGAATATCGCGCATCCAAGAGAAATACATATTTTCGTATTGTTTGGGTACGAACTGAATCTCACCGTCTTCCACTGCTTTAATGGCAGGCTCTGCCAGAGGGGCAACACGTACGTACCATTGATCGGTGAGGAACGGTTCTACCACCACACCAGATCGATCACCTTTTGGTACTTTCAAGGCGTGGTCATCAATTTTTTCCAGTAAGCCTAATGCATCCAGGTCGTCTACCACTTTTTTGCGTGCCGCAAAGCGGTCGTCGCCGCGATAGGTTTCCGGCAGCGTGGTATCCACTTCCATGTTAATCGTGCCGTCGAAATTAAAGGCTTCGGCTTGTTCTCGAATGGCCGCATCGATAGTGAGCACGCTTACCAGCGGTAAGTTGTGTCTCTTGCCCACCTCATAGTCATTAAAATCGTGAGCGGGGGTAATCTTCACGCAGCCGGTGCCGAACTCCATATCCACATAGTCGTCGGCGATGATGGGAATTTCTCGATTTACCAGAGGCAGCACCACATTTTTGCCAATCAGATCCTGATAGCGCTCATCTTTAGGATTAACGGCAACAGCAGTATCTCCGAGCATGGTTTCCGGACGGGTGGTGGCGACGATGATGTAATCTTTGCCCTCGGCAGTTTTCGCACCATTTGCCAGAGGGTAACGGAAATGCCACATCTTGCCTTTTTGATCCACGTTTTCCACTTCCAGATCGGAAATGGCGGTGTGCAGTTTCGGATCCCAGTTCACTAGGCGCTTGCCGCGATAGATCAGCCCTTCTTCATGAAGGCGAACAAACACTTCCTTCACTGCATTGGACAAGCCTTCATCCATCGTGAAGCGTTCACGGCTCCAATCTACCGAAGAGCCCAGGCGCCGAATTTGGCGGGTGATGGTGCCGCCAGATTGTTCTTTCCATTCCCAGACTTTCTCAAGGAATTTTTCGCGGCCTAAGTCGTGGCGGGTGATGTCTTGCGCGGCCAATTGACGTTCCACCACCATTTGCGTGGCGATACCTGCGTGATCAGTGCCCGGTTGCCATAGAGTGTTGCGGCCTTGCATGCGGCGATAGCGAACCAAACAGTCCATAACGGCGTTGTTAAAGCCATGGCCCATGTGCAGGCTGCCGGTGACGTTGGGTGGGGGAATCATTATGGTGTAAGACTCGCCCTGGCCGCTGGGTTTGAAATAGCCTTTTTCTTCCCAGGTTTTGTACCAATGGGATTCGATAGCGTTGGGGTTAAAGGTTTTTTCCATGGTCACCGGTTTCTCTGTTCATTCTTCACTACGAATTAAGAGCTGGTGGTTGGCACGATATTAGGGAGGTAGCTGGAACCCGGTATATTCGTTTTGAAACTCTCTGCGACAGGGATGTCGCAGTGAAGCCCCCAGGGATGGGTTCACGGCGTGTTTCAAAACGAATATACCGGGTTTCAGCTGCCGACCGGCCTACAAAGTGACAACCGCACAGCGGGCCACCAAGTATACCGATCTAGGAAGGATTTTTCTTCACATCTTTGAACAGGCGATCCACTTCCTGCTCCAATTTCATGCGCAACTCGGCTTCCAGACGAGGCAGGTTGGCACGGATGATCTCATTCACCATCTGACTGGCCTTCTGACGCAGATCCCGGAACTCCTTAGAGTTGGCGCCACCATCAAAAGAAACCTTATTAAGCGGATTCTCCTGAATCAACTTACGTAACTGGGCAGAAGCGTCGTCGCTGTCACTGATGCGATAATCCTTGGAATGATTTTCCCGGATCTTTTCTAAAGTGGAGCGGGGAAGGAACGGGTTTTCGCCAGCAGAGCGAGCCTGGAAGCTATCCAATGGCTTTGTGACCAGCTCTGCCGCAGTAGGTGTTGTGGCCGGTTTGTCTGCTGCTGGTACACTTTCCACGGGTTTAGTGGTCGAATCTTTCTTGTATTCAGTGTCGAGTTTGCCAGCATCTAATTGTGGCACATTGCGATTACGCACCTGATCACTGATTTCCAGAGGGTCTTTATCCAAAAAGCTCATATCCAGCTTATCTGGACTGCGCGGGGCAGAACTCATGGCCATCGTGCTGAAGGTGCCCGCATTGCGATCCAAAGAGTCGCTGGGCTGGGCTTCAAGGGTGGGGGGCTCACTGTTGCCAGCAGAATTTTCTACTGTGGGTGATTCAACCTCTTCTGCTGAGTCAATATCAGAAGAGGGTTCTTCCAAAAGGCTATCATTTAAGACTGGCACATCATCAACAAAGCTTTTTAGGATGGGAATGTCTTCTGGTACAGGCCGGGAATCTTCCTCGATATCATCATCTTTGTCGTCGTCCAGCATTCGGCTGAGAGATTCCAGCTCATCCAGCATTTTTTCTTTTTCTTGTTCTACGGATTCGGGTTTATGCTCGCCCTGACTCATTATTAACCTGCCGTTAGCTAAATATTGTGCGTATTTAAAGCATAGCCTCTTTCCCGGTAAAACCGGAAATTGTCCCGACTTTGTGACCTGGATTCTGGGTTGCCTGGCACAATTTCCGCAACTCGCTGAAATCGGGAGAAAAAAGAGGGGATTTCACCGGCCAAATTGACCATTACATCGCCGTGCTGGCCCGGTTGCCCCTGGTGAGAAACCTGAATAGCGCTGTGACCCTGCTCGTCATCGCAATTATGGGCTAGGAAGCTCTCCTGACGTTGCCAGAGTGCTTCGCTAAGTTGTTGAGTTTGTTCCTGGTTTGACGTGTGAACATAGATCTGGTGACCGCGCCGAAAGGCTTTCTCAATCAGCCTTGCGGTGTAGACCAGCGGAGGGTGCTGGCCACTTTCCGGCAGTATGTAAAAATCAACTCGGGTCATGATTTTGCTTGCTGTAGCAGGTATTCAGTAAGTAGAGGAACCGGCCGACCGGTGGCGCCTTTGCCCCCGCCATTACCAAATGCGCTACCCGCTATGTCAAGGTGCGCCCAAGGGTAGTTTTTGGTAAAGCGTGAAAGGAAGCAGCCAGCGGTAATGGTGCCCGCTTTAGGCCCGGCATTACCTATATTACCGATATCAGCAAAAGGGCTGTCTAGCAGGGCTTGATACTCATCCCATAACGGAAGCTGCCATATTTTGTCTTGGGATGTGTCTGCGGCTTTTTGTAGTTGTTCTGCCACTTCGTCGTCATTACTCATCATGCCACTGGCGAAGGGGCCAAGGGCCACAATCACGGCACCGGTGAGGGTGGCAATATCAATTACTGAGGCAGGCTTGAATTTTTCCACATAGGTCAGCGCGTCGCACAGTACCAAACGGCCTTCGGCATCGGTATTGAGAATTTCCACGGTTTGGCCAGACATGGTCTTCACAATATCGCCGGGGCGGCTGGCTTTTCCGCTGGGCATATTTTCAGCGGCGGCAACAACACCTACCACATTCATGGGCAATTCCAACTCCATAATGGTTTGCATAGTGCCGAATACGGAGGCTGCGCCACACATATCCCACTTCATGGCGTCCATGTCCGGCGCGGGTTTCAGAGAAATACCGCCGGTGTCGAAGGTGATGCCTTTGCCCACCAAAACGTGGGGTTTTTCGCTCTTCTTGCCGCCTTTATATTCCATCACGATCAGCTTAGCAGGGGTGTCGGTGCCCGCGGTTACCGAAAGGAAGGCGCCCATGCCCATTTCCCGCATGGCCTTTTCTTCCACAATGGTAGTGGTGAGCTGCTTGTTGCCACGGGCCATTTTTTTCGCCAGTTGCGCTAGATAAGAAGGATTGCAGACATTGGGAGGGGTGTTGCCCAGGTCACGGGTTAAATTCATTCCATTGCCCACCGCTTTGCCTGTTTTCAAGGCATCTGCGGCGACTTTTTGAGTCTTGGCATCATCGCACAGCAGGATAAGCTTTTTCAGAGCAATGTTTTTGTGCTTCTCTTTGCTTTTGAAATCGTTGAATACGTAAGTACCGTGTTGAGTTAGCTCAGCAACTTGACGAGCTATCCAGGCAGCCTCTCGGCCTTTAACGCTGAGGTCATCCAGGGCAAGGCTGGCGTCTTTAGCTTTCGTGCCGGTAATGGCTTTTACAGCAGCAGTAATGGCTTTGCGAAATGCAGATTCGGAAACGTCCCCTTTTGCGCCCATGCCCAAAAGTAGAATACGTTTAATATTGTCGCCGCTCACACCGCTTAATAGCTGGGTTTCACCGGCTTTTGCCTTAATGTCTTCGTGTTTTAGGATGGTACTCAACTGGTTATTGTTCGCTTTGTTGACTGCACTGCCAACGCTACCCATGCTCATGCCTTCGTAAACCGGCACAATCAACAGATCGGTTTTAAGTTTATCCAGTTGTAGTTTTTTACTTTGAAAGTCCATGCAAACCCCGCAAGACAAAAGAATTCGATTATTGGATAATGGCATCTTTGAGCCGAATTAACCAAGCCCTTGTTAGCTAATTATTCATGATAATTTATCGATATTTGTCTCGGCAACTGTTCTGGGCCACTTTAGCTGTTAGCTCAGTGTTAACCTTTATTTTGGTTTCCAGCCGCTTTTTAAAGTATTTATCGCAAGCGGCGGTGGGAAAACTGGAAGGCGCAGCCGTGTTTATGATTATGGCCTACCGCTTGCCAGACTTTCTGGAATTGATTTTGCCTCTGGGGCTTTTCCTGGGTGTGCTGCTTTCCTATGGTCGCATGTATTTGGAAAATGAAATGGTGGTGCTGCAGGCTTGCGGTGTTAGTCAAAAGCGGTTGGTGGCGCTTTCTTTAATTCCAGCACTTTGCATGTCGGCATTGATTGGCTTTTTTAGTTTTTATCTTTCACCCTGGGGCGCACAACAAGCTAATCAGCTCATATTGGAACAGGAGCGTCGATCTGGGCTTGAGGTGCTAAGTCCGCGACGTTTTCATTCTTCACGGGATGGTAAAACCGTAACCTACGTTGAAGACATCAATACCAATCAAGGTGTGATGAAGAACCTTTTCATTGTGACTTACGATAGAGAAAACCGTGATGAAGAATACCGTAAAGCCACATTGATGCGGGCTGAAGAGGGCCGTTACCGAATTGATTCCAAGGGTAACCGCTATTTAGTGATGTCGAACGGTGAGCGCTTTGAGGTAGATCCGGGTAGTGCCGAGTTCGATCGTTTTGCTTACGGCGAATACACTGTAAAGCTGGAGAAAAAACTGATTGATAGTAATGACACAGAATACCAGGAGCGCTCCACACTGGATTTGATGGAAGAAGACAGTGTTCTTGCCCGTATGGAATTGCAGTGGCGCTTGTCGTTAATGATTATGGTGCCCATTGTGGTGTTAATGGCGGTGCCATTATCGAAAGTAAATCCGCGTCAGGGCCGTTATTTAAAAATGCTACCGGCCATATTAATGCATCTAACCTACTTGGCGCTGATGATGGCGGTAAAAGGCGCCATAGAAAAAGGGCGTTTGCCAGAAGAGGTGGGGTTGCTTTGGGTGCACGTTGGGTTTTTAGTGATTGGCTTTTTACTCAACTATTGGCCTGACATAATGAGAAAACGCACCAAGCGGCGCATGCAGCTGGCACAGGGTGGTGCGCAATGAAATTATTAGACCGTTATATTGGCAACGCAGTGCTGCTCACCGTAATGATGGTGTTGTTTGTGCTGATTGGTTTGGATGCATCGTTTGCCTTTCTTGCCGAGTTGGATGATCTTAAAGCTAACTATCAGGCGCAGCAGGCATTCAAATTTATTGCTCTGACCATACCCCGCAGAATTTATGATTTCTTACCTGTTGCCACATTGATCGGCTGTTTGATCGGGTTGGGTGGTTTGGCGGGCACCAGTGAGTTAACAGTGGTACGTGCCGCAGGGGTGACCATTGCTCGCATTGTTTTTTCTGCCTCACGGCCCGTAATTGCTATCGTGTGCGTTGGCTTGCTGTTAGGGCAGTTTGTGGTGCCTCAAACAGAACAGTTTGCTCAGTCAGAAAGAGCGCGTCATTTATATTTGGGCGAAAGTATTGGGCCTCGCGAGGGCTATTGGTATCGCGAACCGGGCCAATATATTCATATTCAAGTGGTGCAGCCCAATGGCGTAATGTATGGAGTATCCCGTTTTTTCTTCAATGACAATAATCATCTGATCAAAACTGATTTTTCCGAGCGGGCCATTTATCAAGGTGATTATTGGGTGTTGGAGAAAGTCCGCCAAACGCAAATCAGTGATGACTTTACCAAGCCAGAGCATCATCAAACCTTGCGTTGGGATGGCACAACGATTACACCTGAAGTGATGTCTGTGGTGGTGCTAAAGCCTGATTACCTCTCCATAACGGGGTTGTATCGATACGCCACCTACTTGAAGAGCCAAGATTTGGAGAGTAACTCTTACTTTTATTCTTTTTGGAAGAAAGTATTGCAGCCTTTCACCACCCTAGTGATGGTGTTTATTGCTATTTCATTTGTGTTTGGGCCGTTGCGCTCCGTTTCTATGGGGCAACGCATCATGGCGGGCGTGATTGTGGGCTTGCTGTTTCATTACGCGCAACAATTCTTAGGGCATATCACTATTATTTTCGACATCATGCCATTTATGGCAGCGGCGGTGCCGGTAGTGCTTTGCTTGCTGGTTGCTATCTATTTATTGCGCCGAGTGTGATCAGCGCTTGGCGGGTAAGACCTTTTTATTGATGTCTTTTGGCAGCACCAAAGTGCGGGTATTGGAAAGGCTGTCATGCCAGGTATCTCGGCTGGGGCTTACATATATCCAAAGATAACCCAGGCCAAAACAGCTCAACGACAAAATCGCCATCAAAAAACGGCTTAAGCATTGCAGAATATTTGGTGGGCGACCATCCAGGTGAGCATCCACCACCTGCAAGCGCCAAGCGCGCATACCCAGTGTTTGTCCACCTCGGGACCAAAACCAATAATAAAAGAAGAACGTGCCAGTTAATAAAAAAGGGAACAAGGTAAGCTGAAGCTCCCGTGCACTGCGTTCTTCATTCACTCCAGTGATGCCCAGGTAGATAAAGGCAATCAAAAACCAAAGGGCAATCACCACCAGCGCATCGTACACCATGGAAACCAGCCGACGAAAAATGCCTGCAGAGGGGTATTCTGTATAGGAAAATGTGCTAGAAGAATCGTTCATAGGGATAAAAGTGGTGCCTAGGGAGAGAATCGAACTCTCACTCTGTTTCCAGAACCGGATTTTGAATCCGGCGCGTCTACCAGTTCCGCCACCC